>JBEBHM010000319.1:0-9343 GCA_040080875.1 Pirellula sp. | reverse complement strand
CGGTTGTATCGGCTGTCGTTTTTTCGTTTCGTCAAGGAACAACTCCAACGTCGCCGGGTCATCGGTTTCCGGAACCACGAGCGGTGTCCACGCTATCGGGTTTGTGGTGGCCGGACTCGGTTGTTGCGCCTCGGACTGCTGTCGCGATTCCGCCTGTTCCATCGCGCCTACTATGGCCACAAACGCCAGCATTGCGAACTTACAGCGGGATACTTGAATTCGTAACATAGTTTTCGAGGATAGTTAATTTAGGTAGAGAATCTGCACGAACCCCCAATCTAAGTTGCCGCAGAGTTCAACGCAACGCAGCGACTCGCAGGAATCCTCAGGCTTAAGGGCAGTCCTCGAATTCAGTAATCTGATGCGCAAGAAAATTTTCAAAGGTCTCGCGTAACTTTGCCTTGCAAGTCGTGTTAACGTTAGATCGACGTGCGCAAAGCCACTCAAAAATCTTACTTTCATTAGTTTTTTTGAACCTGCCTCACTCAACCCAAGATTGGATATCGGGCGTGACCAATTTCGGTGTTGAGTGGGGCTTTTTGTATTGAGCGAAAATCGTTTTGGCCTAGTTATTCGACTGGAATGAGGTTTTCCCTTCGTTGAACGATTCTCCGAATCGTGACCGCTTGCCAAAACTGGCCCATTTTCCGAAATCACGGCTGGAGGGCCGTGCGCTACTAAATCACGGCTCGCCGTGCTGTGCATCGTCCTAAACAGAGCACGTCAGATATTTGCGAACGATTACGAGATGTTCGTTACCGATTTGGATCGGCGTTGCATCTGTGCACCTGCCTTGCGATCGGTGCGATTGCCCTAACGGAGACTCACCCAAAAAACGGTGTGTCCCATCCACACCAATTTGCGGTAAATAAGTGCCGTCATAATTCAAGTGATCATCGTAGCCTTAACCGTCGTGAGATTCTGACTTTAGAAACCGCCGACGGGACCGCTGGCAGCAAAACTTTAGGAATTCTTTGGAATCGGCGTCACTCTAGACGGTTTTCTTGGCATGTGGACTGAACTCCCTCATGGCCGCCCGAATGGTTGAATGGATGGATTCGAATTCGATCTGATGCCATAACCGTCGGCTGCGAATAGGTTTACGTGGCTCCTGGGGGATTCAAGCTCCTCGAATCGTGTAAACAATTATGCAATCAAAGCCAAGTTCCCAGGCTCGGTCTCGTCGCGTTCGCCAAATGCTTTCCAAGCGCGGTCGAAGACTTGTCGTCGAAACCCTCGAAGCTCGCGAACTGCTCGCGGTCGACCTCGTCTACCCTAACGACCTCAACACCATCCCGACTGCCGACTTGCGACTCCAAGGTTTTTTGGATGGTTCAACCCCGTCGGTGCGTCTAGTGACAACAAGTGGCGGAGCAGCCGTTATCTCGGCCCCACTCGACGCCAGTTCCATCGTCAATATCCGTCGCGATGATTCCCAGACCGAACAAATCAATAACGTCGGCGACACGATTCGCATCGATCTCAACTCGCTCAACACACTCCAAACTTTCATCGGTGCCAATCTCGCCAGCAACAATGGAATCCTCACGCTCAACTTCAACGGCGGCGATGCACTTCCGCTGATTAATCTCCTTCTCGGCGATGATCAAGTTATCCTCGAGGCCTCCGGAACTCCCGCGAGTCCAACGCTTGTTAACTATGGCCTCAGTGTCATCACCACTGCCGATATCGATGTCAACGGGATCAACGCAACCTTTGCTGGCAATTTGATCTTGCGCTCGGACCCAACCAGTAACGTCTCGGGCGATGCGACGGACCCATCCGCGTTCCTCGAAATCATGTCGAGCGAAGTGATCGTCAACAACAGTCGGCTGACTGCTAACAACTTGACCATCGATGCCGTTGCAAGCAAGACGATGCTCGTCACTCCGGGCGATGCGTTCGGCGGCGGCGAATTGACCTTCGCGCAAGCCATCATGGCGGGCAGTTCGACCGTGACCGTCACAGGTGGCATCCTGACCGCTAACGGCAATCTATCGATCACCTCGCAATCGACGGTCAATACAACCATCGGTCGCGATCCAAACTCGACGAGCACTACCAACGACGACGCAGCCGTTGTACTAACCACCATCGACAACAACGTCGCGTTGACGATCAACGGCAGCGCCGTGCTTAACGCGACGGGCACTGCCTCGTTGCTTGCAAGCAATGTGGTCACTGCAACTGCCAACGCCGATGGTACGGCAGGTTCTAACAGCGCTGGCGGAACCGTGGCCGTCACAACCCTCACGGGTCCGACGCGATTGCTCGTCCAAGGTAACTCTACGATCAATGGTGTCACCGGAGTCTTGCTCACCGCTAATAGCAATCGAACTGCCAACACCACCGCCAACGCGACTCCACGAGGCGCGACCAATGGCGGCGGTTCGACGACCGGTTCCACCACTCTCAACAACAACCAAGCTTCCACACCCAGCGGAAACATGTCACTGGCCGCAGCCATTGCAGTCGGCAATCTATCCGGTGATACCATCGCCGAAATAAACAACGCAACCGTCGTTTCGAGCAATGGCAACGTCACTCAACTGGCCGACGCCAAATATGCCCTTACAACTCTGGCGGACTCCTCGACGGCCAATGGCTCCAACAACTCTGGCGTCGGTGCTGCAGTTGCCATCCAAAACGTCAGTGGCGATGCGATCTCTCGAGTCCGTGGAACATCGACGATCGTCGACGGCAATCAAGTCAACATCAACGCGCGCATCGGCGATACCGGTGCAGTTAGTACCGTAACACTCGATGCGATCTCTGGGCCAACTGGGTCCAACTCCAACGGGCAACTCAACATCGCGGGGGCTGTTGCCATCAATGTCAACACCGCAGACGCCCTGGCTCAGATCGGAGAAATCAACACATCTGGCCCCTCGCCAGTATCCGTCCCGGCGACCATCAATGTCATGGGCTCTAACGTCTCGCTTGCGTCCACCATGACCACCACCGATACTGTTCGAGCAACACCCAAACAAGATGCCAATGGCAGCACCGGTGCAGGAGCCTCTTTCGCCCTCAACATTGTCGATCACGACACAGAGGCAAGGTTGCTGGACGATGGCCAACTCAACAACGCAGTCAACTTAACCCTCAACGCGACTGCCAACAACACGAAAACGACAACAGCTCGTGCGGGTGCCAAGGGTGGGACCGCAATCGCAGGTGCACTCGCGATCGCAGTCATTACCGAAGGCGTACGTGCGCAACTCGGCAGCGGAACACCAACCACTTTGACGGGGGCAGGCAACTTAACGGCTACCGCCGATAACAACGGAACGATAACGACGACAGCCCAAGGGGACACGTCGACCGGTACCGACGCCAACATCAGCGCTGTCATGGCTATGTCGTACCTCAACGAAACCATTGACGTTCACTCGGCTCGCAATTTGACCGTACCGGGCAACTTGACTTTCCTGACTTTGAATCGCTCTGTTACTGACGGCAACTCGATCGCCAACGCGACGGGTGCCGCAAGTTCCGCTGCAGGTAGTAGCTCTAGCACCAACGCAGCGGCCACCAGCGGTACCTCGACGGCAGGAACCGTGGCCAACAACAATGGGGCCAGTGGACCATCCACCTCAGGGACTACGAATCGTCCCTCAGCCACCACTTCCAAAAGCTCGATCGATGTGTCGGCTGCCGTATCGATCAACGTGGTCGAATCGTTATCGCGATCCTTCCTTCCTCAAAATCGATCGATCACCGTTGGCGGATTGACGAGCATTCGGAGCGAAGCCAACGTCAACTCAAGTGCCGATGCGGACGCCTCGACCACACAAGCTGGTGATTGGGGTGTTGGCGTCGGCGTGTCGCTCGTTTACTCGAACATCATCAATGAAGCGTTCATCGATGGTGGTACTACTCTTTCTACCGACGGGCTAACTCTCGAAGCCGTCATGCGCACACAAGGCATGGACGATCGCCACAATCAAACCGCCCGAGCCACTTCCGGAGCAGGCGGAGGCGACAATGGCTTTGCCGGTTCTGTTGCAATCACGATCGCTAACACTCTCACGCGGGCAGAGTTGATGCCGAGTTCCGCATTGATCGGTTTGAATGGACAACCGATCGTCGTAAGAGCAACATCGCGAACCCAGTCCCGCTCTGTCGCTACTCCCAGTCAAGGCGTCGATGGAGTTGATGATGGCGGCGGCAGCGGCAAAGACTTTGGGTTAGGTGGATCGTTCGCTTTAACCCGTGCGACCAATGAAACACGAGCGACTATCGCCAACGGGGCAAACCTATCCGTCCCAAATGGCAATCCGATCCCGACATCGTTGACCGTCGAAGCGATTGCCAATCACCTCACACAAGCCGTCGCGGAAAACGGCGGCATCAATACTCAACAACAGGGCGAACCGGCCTCCGACTCCACCGGTATTGGTGCGGGGGTCGCTTTAGTACTGACCAACAACGATACGAATGCCCTGCTTGGTACCGGATTGTCGTTGAACGTCTCCGGCGACGTGACCGTTCGAACATCTCATACTCACACGGTGACTGGCGAAGCGGACGGCAACGCGAGCGATGGCGAAACCGGAATCGGCATCTCATTTGCCCTGAACCAAATCGAAGACGACGCGACGGCAACTCTTTCGAGGAGTCTCGACATCGGAGGCAATTTGACCGTGGAAGCGTTAGCAGCCGTTCGCAGCGAGATCGAGGCATCTGCCAGCGCGAGCGGCACACAGGGTGGATCGGATCCCGATCAAGAAGCTACTGCACAGCGCAACCCGAGCGGCACCAATCCCAACGGCTCTGCCAATCCAGGCGCCGCATCCAACACCGGCAATTCGACAAGCACCACCGTCCCCGCAGCTGGCACTCAATCAACGGCTGCCGGGGCAGCCACCAACTCGCAAGCCAACAGCAATTCGGAGGGACTCGGAATCGCAGCTTCGGTGGCAATCTCGGTCCTCGATGTTACCAACATTGCAACCGTATCTGGAAACATCTCCGTTAAAGCAAACGGCAATGTTCGCATCGCGACCGCCAGTAATTTCGATGGTGACATCAAGGCACTGAGCGATTCGGTTTCGCTCGCAACAGGCGAGAACGATAACTCAGAACACTATGCAGCTTCCTTGGCGTTCAACTACGTCAACACCGAGAGCTATGCAACCGTGTCTGGTTCCTCCATTGTTCAAGGCACCAATGTTACGATCGAGGCAACTACAGGTACCACATCTAATAGCGCGCTTACCAACGACTTCATTGTTTGGGCAGCAGCGGGATCCGGCGGCCAAGGTGACTTCTCCTTTGCAGGTTCGGTTGCCATCAACGTCGTCGATATGGAGTTTAAAGCCAACACAGCATCCGGCACATGGGTTAAAGCCACCAACAACTTGACGGTGCGCGCGGAGAACGACATGAACCCGCAAATGCTGGCGGCCAGCGCGGGTTTTGCGGCGCAGAAAGATACTGACGGCGAGGAAGTTTACGGCGGTGCACTGGCTTACTCCAATATCGACCTCGATACCGATGCATTTATCCTAGGTCGAGCCGATGCATCGAACACGCTTACCATCAATGCAGAGTCAACCGTAGATCCGTTGATCACCATCGTTCCTGAGATTGAACTTGAGATTCCATTCAATGCCGTCGCAGTTGCCGGTTCGGTCAGTGGCGGAGATACGGCCGTGGCAGCCGCTGTCGTCGTCAATGACTTTGACATCAACACACATGCCTACGTCGGTGCTAACGCCAAAATCAACCGAGACAACGAGGATGGCCTCGCAAATTCCATGCCGGACTTGTCAACTCAAAACGTCTCGATCCTGGCTGAGAACAGTACAAACATCACATCGGTGGCTGGTTCGCTTGGAATCGCGATCGATGGCACCGGGGTGGGTGCCGGCCTAGAGCTTGGCATCATCAACAAGGATACATTCGCCTACATCGCGTCAGGTGCAATCGTCGATGCGGAATCGACGATTCTGATTACCAGCATGTCCGATGAAGACATTACTTCAGCATCTGCCAACGCTGGCGTTGGAGAATCCGAAGGGATCGCGGCCTCGGTTTCCTTCTACAGTGTCGATACCATCACCAAAGCCTACATAGACAACGCCGCACAAATATCGAGCACGAATGGCAAAATCGAAATCGTATCGACGGGCAATTTGTACTTGATCAGCGTTGCGGGCTCAGTCGGAGTGGGCATCAACAACACCGGGTTTGGTGCCTCAGTAACTACGTTGGTCCATGCGGATACGGTCGAGGCCTATGTTGGCAATTCGGCAATTCTCAACTTCGCCGGTGACGATGGCCTCGTAGTAGACGCCAACTCGATCGAGGAGCTTGTCGGCGTGGCTGCGGCAGGTGGATTCAGCAGCGACCTCGGCATCGCCGGTTCCGCCGCGGTCAATGCACTCAACGAAACCACCATCGCTCGCATCGGGCACAGCGTCAAGATCAACGAGCTCAATCTCACTCAATCCGGCACCCCTAACGTCAAGGTCACCAGCGATTCCAACACGAACATCGTGTCGGTATCGGGTTCGATCGCAGGAGGTGGTAACGCTGCGGTCGGAGTTGGAGCCGATGTTGCCTCGGTCACTAAAATCACCAAAGCCTACATCGATTCCAATGTGATTGCCAACGTCGATGGCAACATCATTGTTCTGGCAACATCTACCGAAGACATCACATCGGTCACCGCAGGTTTGACCATTGCCAACGGAACAGCCATCTCGGTCGATGCGGGTATTCACGTGATGGATCTGCGAACGAGAGCGTATATCGGAGACGACCCCGACTTGTTCCCATCGTTTGGACCGGGCAACATCATCGCCAACGGTCACATCATCGTCGATGCCGATGATAAACTGGAAATCGACAAGGTTATCGCTGGCATAGCGGGTGGAACCGCTGTGGGAGGTGCCGCAGCAATGGGTGTTTCCACACTCGACCGTGTTACCGAATCCTTTATCGGCAAGGACGCGAAAGTGACCGCCAAAGGAAACGGCACGCCCTATTTGGCCAAGACGGGTTCGTTCATCGAGTCCTTCATCGCATCGCTCAATGACACTCCTGGTATTCAGTCGTCCGGAGAACAAGGCCCGAACGGGCAAGTCATTCAAGGGGATGTGTCTGCCAACTCGAACGCCACGAGCCTTGCAAGCAAAGGCGAAGTAGGCACGCCCGAGGTGGATCGACCTCAGAACGACCAGACCGACGGTGAAGACTTCACCGATCCGTCCCTGACACAGCAGCGAGTTATCCTTCCTAGCACGGCTCCATTTAGAGGGCTCTCCGTTACGGCTCATAGTCGCGACGATATCGAAGTCTACACGTTCAGCGTCGGCATCGGTGGCCAGGCTGGTATCGCGCTCTCCGCAGGTGTGAGCGTCATCGGTTCGGAGGGGACCCCAAGTGTCACGCGTGCCTATATCGGAGATGGTGCCGACATCAACGTGAGCCTGACCGGTCACCACGCAGATTCCAACGTCAAGGTCGCGGCCATCAGCGACTTTCATCAAGTGGCGTTCGATGGCTCAGCCGCTGGCGGTAGTGCAGCGGGCGTTGCGCCAGCCATCGGTGTCTCGGTCATCGATACCCTCACCGAGGCGTTCATCGATCAAAATGCGATGGTCAATGCGCGAGGCAACGTCGAGGTCAATGCAAAAGCGAACTTCGATATTCTGCTTGCCAGCTTTGGTTTTGCAGGTGCCGGCGGAGTTGGATTTGGCGGCAGCGTCAACGTCATGGATTTGGAAACCTCTGTCACTGCGTCGATTCGCAACGACGCGACGGTATTTTCACAAGACAACGTCATCGTTCGGGCCGAGAACAACAGCGACGTGGATGTGATAGCAGGAGCCGTTGGCATCGGAGCGATTGTGGGTGGTGGTGCAGGTGTTGGAGTGGTTATGCTCGACAACACGACGCTTGCAACCATCGGGCAAAACGCTGTCGTTGACGCATTGGGCACGGGAGCTTCGACCCCAGCACTTAGCGGTGATCGTAATGCCAACGGACTTGTGTCCACAACGGTCAATGGAGTCATCGTCGAATCGAAATCGAGAGACCACTTCACCCATCTCGCATTGGCAGCCGGTGGTGGATTTATCGGTGCATCGGGAGCGATTGGCATCTCGATCATCGACTCGGACACCAGCGCGATTATCGCCGCGAATGCTCAAATCAATCAAGACACGAACAATACGGCCAACGCAAATTCCTCGCAAAGCGTCTACGTCAATGCGGCCAATGAGTTTCTAGGATTCTCGTTCTCAGGAGCGATCGCAGGTGGTGCGGGCGCATTGGCCGGTGCCATCGATTTCGGCACCGTCAAGAACGATACACTGGCATTGATCGACACGGGGGCCGATGTTCGAGCTCGCAACGACGTCGAGGTCAATTCGCTGGGCTTTAAAGACATCGATGGTTATTCCTTTAGCGGGTCGGGCGGTATTGTCGCATTAGCTGGGTCGGTGTCTATGTGGTCCATTGGGACCGAGATTCAGCGTAGCTACACAGATCGCAACGGGAATTCGGCTAACGCTCAAAAACGGGGTTCAAGCCAACAAGATGCGGACGCAGACGCTGCAGGACAGGCGCAGTCAGGAGCTGGCGCAACGTCGTCATCACTCAATGGCTACAGCACGGCGGGCTCGAGTCGAGTCGGGACCTTATCCAATTCGGCTCGCACTCGCATGAATGCATCGTCGCCCAGTTCGGCGTCGATCTTGGCATTGCTTGGACCGCTAGCTCCGCAGAACGAGCCTGGCACGACGGCCCGCGTTGCATCGGGGGCCAACATTATTGCGGGAGATGATATCCGAGTTGTTTCCAATGAAGATACCGACGTCAACACGGCCCTCGGGGCAATCTCCGCCGGTGCTATAGCAGCCGGTGCCTCAGTGGGGATCAACTCCATCGCTGCCAACTCGACAGCCCGTGCGGGCGGCATTCTGTCCGCAGGGGGCGACATTGTCATCGAGTCCAATCTGAACTCAGTGTCCGACACCGTTTCGTTTGCAGGTGTGGGCGGGATAGCCGCACTTGGGGCTTCCGTGGTCTCAGTTAGCGACACTTCGTCAGTCTCCGCCTATATCGACAATAACGCACAGATCCTTAACGCGGACGATGTGATCATCACCGCCAACGACACTCGCGAGTTCTACGGATTCAGTGGGCAAGCCGGCATCGGGCTTTTAGCCGGTGGTGCGTCGTTTGTGGTGGTCAATGTTGAAAACGCAAACGTCCCCGAAACCCAAGCCTTCATCGGCAACAACGTCAAGATTGGGTATGGAGACACTGGTGTCAAAAACGTGCGAGTCAATTCCAATCCTGACATCACTGCCACTTCTCAGGCGCTCGG
>JBEBHM010000318.1:0-9343 GCA_040080875.1 Pirellula sp. | reverse complement strand
AATACGCTGGCGCGGACGCGTCCCATTTGCAAATGGAGTGTGCAGAGCTGCAACTCCTCGGAAAGCACGCGATACGAAGTTCGCATCTCATCGGCAACTTTTCGGATCCCTTGATCGAGACCTAAACCCGCTTCGACGCTCACTACCAGCAAGTCCAACGCGTCTGGCAGTCCCAAGGTGATCTGTTTTTTCCTGCCTTTTCTCATAAGGTCAAGGACCAATTCGGGCAGGAAGAAAGCAATTCCGCCAGCCAGTATGGATCGGAGCAGCAGGGCGGATCCAATGCCGTTGGTGAACATCGTCACTCCACCCGCCACGATGATGCCACCCATCGCCGCAGCCACCTTGATCGAAAGAAAAACGGCTGGGGCTGCTTCGTTGCGAAACCCAGCCTCGACCAATCGGATCTTGAGTTTGTTTCGCTCTTCCTCAGTCTTCGCCTCCATGTGCTTGGAGATCGTGGGCGACGCCGTCTCAATTGCCTTCGTCAACTTCTCCATCTTGGTCTGCTTAGTATCGCCGCCCCGTTTCAATGAGACGTTGAGCAAGTCCAAACGGCTCTCCGCGTTAGCCTGCTGATCCTTGCTAAAGAAATCGATGGCGAACCAAGCAAATGAGCCTACCGCCAGGAAAACGCATACGATAACAATCAAGCCTAATAAACTTGAGCTCGAGACAGCAGCGATGAACAGCATGATCGGTTCCTGAATTGGTTCGTTGACTCAACTCGACGTGTCGGACGGGTGTTTATACTTTGATATCGATGATCTTCTTGATCACAAATGCACCAACAAGCTGCATCGCAATGGCGCCACCGAGCATCCATTGACCCATTGGGTCAGTGAACAGCTTCATGATGTATTCCTTGTTGAGGAAAAGCATCATGGTGAACAAGCCAGGTGGCAATGCCAGAAGCACAATCCCGGATAGACGGCCTTCGCCAGTGAGGGCTTGAATTTGGCCAGCCAGCCGAAACCTGGCACGCACCAATCGTCCGATCTTGTCCAAGATCTCTGCCAAGTCACCACCGGTTTGTCGTTGCAGAATGACGGCTGTTGCAAAGAACCGAAGGTCCAAGTTGGGTATGCGCTCCGTCATGGATTGGAGCGACTGCTCCAGCGATACGCCAAGATTCTGTTCTTCGAACGCTCGTCCAAATTCGCGAGCCAGCGGGTTTTGCATTTCGTGTGAAATCAATCCGAAACCGGCTCCCAGCGAGTGACCTGCTTTCAAGGAGCGGCTCAGCATTTCGAGCGCTTCGGGCAGTTGCGAATTGAATTTGTTGATACGCCTTTTTCGTGTCATGCTCACCCATGTAAAGGGAGTGAAAAAGAGAATTACACCAACGATGGGTGCGATGAAGATGGGTATGGGGGCGAACAAACAGGCGACGGCCCCGACTCCTCCCACGCCAATGCACAGGAGGGCGAATTTGCTCAAGGGCAGCTTGATATCCGCTTGTTCCAACATGACCTTCATGTTGAAATTGCGATTCATCCAGTCTTCCAGGAAGTTGGTCGTACCATCAAGAGGATTCCGAAGCGACAGCGAATCCTCTGAGTCGCCGAAAGCGTCTCCTCGTCCCTTGGCGGTAAGCGTCGACAATCGGTTTTCGGCAATGGAGGATTCGTCTCCACGAATCATGGTAGCCAACAGGCCAACAACCGCAGCTACGCAAATCCCTGCGGACGCTGCAACAATGAGAATCATCATATTGTACTATGCTCGCATCATGATTCGTTGACGGAAAGCGCTCGCAGGCAAACGGATGCCTGCCGATTCAAGTCTGGGCATGAATGAGGGTCGAACGCCGGTAGCTTCGAAATAGCCGTGGGCTTTGCCATCTTCCCCGACCCCATCTTGTACGAAGCGGTAAATGTCTTGGAGTACCACGGTGTCTTGCTCCATGCCTTGCACCTCGGTGATGTTCAAGACGCGTCGCGGTCCACCTTGCAATCGGTTGGCTTGGATGATGACATCGACCGCGCCGGAGATTTGTTGCCGGATGGCTTTTACGGGCAAATCGAACCCGGCCATCATTACTAATGTTTCCAATCGCGCGATCGCATCGCGGGGCGAATTGGAGTGGACCGTAGTCATCGATCCGTCATGGCCCGTGTTCATGGCTTGCAACATGTCCAAAGTCTCTCCACCCCGACACTCGCCGATGATGATTCTCTCTGGTCGCATTCGGAGCGCATTGCGGACGAGGTCGGTGGCCGTAACGGCTCCCGTGCCTTCAATGTTCGCAGGCCGAGTTTCCAAGCGAACAACGTGTTCCTGTTGCAGTTGAAGTTCCGCGGCGTCCTCGATGGTGACGATTCGTTGGTCGTTCTGAATGAAGCTGCTAAGCGTGTTGAGCAGCGTCGTCTTTCCAGACCCCGTACCTCCGCTGATAATGATGTTCAGTCGCGCCTTGATGCATCCCTCGAGCAACATCACCATTTCGGGTGTAAAGGCTTTGTAGTTGAGCAGCCCCTCGAGTTTGAGAGGATTCGACCCGAATCGGCGAATGGAAACTGCAGCTCCATCCAATGCCAGTGGAGGAATGATCGCATTGACCCGTGAGCCGTCCTCAAGGCGAGCGTCGACCATCGGGCAAGTTTCGTCAACACGTCGACCTACTTTCGAAACGATCCGGTCGATGATTTGCATGAGGTGGGCGTTGTCCCGAAACTCTACATCCGTCTTTACAAGCTGACCAGCGCGCTCCACAAAAATGTGCTTAGGGCCGTTAATCAAAATATCGCTGATCGTCGGGTCCTTGAGCAAGAACTCGAGTGGACCTAATCCGAGCGTTTCGTCGAGCACTTCCTCAACGATACGGTCACGCTCCGATCGATTGAGAAACGTGTTTTCGCTATCGCATAAGTGCTCGACTACTAAGCGGATTTCTCGCCGAAAGGACTCGCCTTTGAGGTCACCCACTCGCGACAAGTCGAGTTTGTCGACCAAGCGTTGATGCATCCGGCGCTTGATGACTTCGAATTCATCCTGTTTGGATTGATCGGTTGGACGTGGATTTGGATTGGCTGTCTTCATTGCTTCCTGCGACCTGAACTGGATCCATCACGAGTCAAGAACTACATCGAGGGTCACGCTCGAGAGCCAAGGAGTGTCGATGCCAAAGCATCGACGTCTTTGCAAACTATCTGCGCACCGCTGGCGGATAGTTCGCTCTCGGGACGAAATCCCCATGCTACACCAATCGCAAAAAGTCTTGCCCCAAGAGCAGTTTTCATGTCGGTGCTCGTATCACCCACATAAGCGATACGATCGCTAGCAACCCGAAACTGTTCGGCAATCCACGCGGCGCTGGTGGGATCTGGTTTGCGAGGAAACCGATCGGAATGCCCTATAACGTAAGCAAAAGTCACATCGGGGAAGAAATGTTCAACGCACATTTTCGTAAAGGAGTCTGGTTTGTTGGACAGTACCGCTAAGGTCATTGAACTTCGACTGAGGGAATACAAAAGTTCGTTGATCCCGTCGTACGGATTGGAACGATTATTCCAGCACGTCGCATAGGCCGTTTCAAAACGCTGCATGCAGTGTTGACGAAGATCGGGATCCAACTTGCATTCGGGCAGTGCGCGTTGAAAGAGCATTCCGACTCCGTCGCCAACGTGGTACCTGTAGTCGGCAATGGGGTGAGTCGGTTTGCCCAGTTCGGAAAGGACTTGATTGGCGGCGTCGGCGATGTCCTCAAGCGAATCGAGGAGCGTCCCGTCAAGGTCGAAAATAGCTGCGTCAAATGGTTGTGTGGATTTGGGGCTGAATGACATTTGGGGAGTTTGGATCACTTTGGTTGGATGGTCTAGGCAAGTTGAATGTGGTAATCTGACTTCTTGTCGCTCGGCAGCTTGCTCGCTTTCGGCGCCGCATAGATCTTAACCCGAGTCGATCAAAAGCATGTAGCAAGCACCACGCTAAGCGAAAGAACTTTGTCGCACCATGGACACGACTAGTCGGAAAGGCCTTATTCGAGTGAGTTTTCTTGTTGAATTATTGGTCAGTGCCCTCGGGCGTTGCGTGCTTGTGGGATTTGCCGGAATCGCCTTGTCGAGTGGAGTTGCTTCGACGATGGCCAGTGCGCAGTCTCCACCTAACATCGTTCTCATTTTGGCCGACGACTTGGGGTACGGAGATTTGGGTTGTTTTGGATCGAAGACCATTCGTACTCCCAACATAGACGCATTGGCCAAATCCGGAACCAGGTTTACTGACTTTTACGTGTCTCAAGCGGTCTGCAGTGCGTCGCGAGCATCGATGATGACAGGTTGTTATGCGAATCGTGTCGGAATGGAGGGAGCACTCAATCATGTTAGCCCGCAAGGTATCCATCCCGACGAAACCCTTTTGCCGGAAATGCTGAAGAAACATGGGTATTCAACGGGAGTCTTTGGCAAGTGGCATCTGGGGCTCTCGCCTGCTTATAGCCCACTCAAGAATGGGTTCGATGAATTCTATGGTATCCCCTATTCCAACGACAATTCGAAGTTCCATCCGTCTTTGGCAAAGGAGATGCCCCCGCTCCCATGGTTCGACGGTGATCAAGTCGTTGAAACGGATCCGGACCAATCCGAATTTACCCAACGACTCACTCGTCGATCGATTGCATTTATCGACAAACACAAGGGAGGTCCGTTTTTTTTATATGTACCTATGGTCATGCCCCATGTGCCTATATTTGCGTCCGACAAGTTTCGTGGACGTTCAGGCAGCGGATTGTACGCGGATGTCGTCGAAGAATTGGACTGTGCGGTTGGCGAGATTCTCTCCGCCATCGAGCGTGCCGGAATCGCTGAGAATACCTGCGTCATCTTCCTAAGTGACAATGGTCCGTTTCTAAGCTATGGTTCGCACGCAGGTTCCGCCGGGGAACTTCGCGAGGGGAAGCTTACGTCGTTTGAAGGCGGAGTTCGCGTACCGTGCGTGATGCGTTGGCCGGCTAAGATACCGGCAGGAAAACGTTCCAACGCACCGCTGATGACGATCGACCTGTTTCCCACCATCGCCGCATGGGTAAAAGCTCCGCTACCACCAAAGAAAATCGATGGAATCAACATCTCGGACTGCTTGTTTGGCGCGAGCAACGAGCGGGTTGGCGGCTCAGCATTGTGGTTTTATTCTGGGTCCGAATTGCACGCCATTCGTTCGGGCCAATGGAAATTCCACTTGCCGCATTCCTATATTGCCGTGGACGGTGAGCCTGGCACCAATGGAAAACCTGCAGGTTATGGCCGTCTCGTTCCAAAATCGATCTCCCAGAGCGGCGTGGCCGGGATCGCCAGTCGCCACGGATACCGAGTAGTGCAACAACCTCAAGCGTTGTATGACCTTTCGACGGATTGGGCGGAACGCATTGATGTATCTCAAATGCATCCGGACGTTGTTGACCGGTTGCTCGCTATCGCGAGGGACGCGAGAACCTCGCTCGGCGATTCGATCTTGGGTATCCAAGGTCATGAGGTGAGGCCGTGCGGAACGACTTCTAGATGAGAACGATTCCGGCGGTTAAACTCTCCACTTTCATTTCTAGATAGTCCAAGGTTTCGAGAATGTCCAAATATCAGTACTCCGACCTCGCCAAGATGATCGACCATTCGTTGCTTAACCCAACGATGACGGATGCACAAATGGAAGCGGGAATCCAGTTAGCAATCGCTTACGACGTGGGCAGTGTCTGCATCATGCCGTACTATCACAAGCGATGTGTCGAATTGCTTGCTGGCACAACGGTCGCTCCAAGCAGTACGGTCGGCTTCCCTCACGGAGGGCATCACTCGAGGGCCAAAATTTTCGAGGCGGAGTTGCTCATCGATGAGGGGTGTCTCGAGTTGGATATGGTCAGCAACATCAGCGCCGTGCTGACAGGAAATTGGCAGTTGGTTGAGTCCGAGATCCAAGCCATCGTTCGACTGGCGCACTCGGCCAAGCGACGAGTCAAGGTAATCTTCGAGAATTGCTATTTGAATACGGAACAAAAGATTCGTCTGTGCAAAATCTGTTGCGACCAGGGAGCAGATTGGGTCAAGACGAGCACAGGCTACGGCACGGGCGGGGCGACGTTTGAGGATCTGCAGTTGATGCTCGATCATGTGGTTGCACCGGTGCAAGTCAAAGCGGCGGGGGGAATTCGAGATTGCGATTCGCTCATTCGAGTGAGGAACATGGGTGTGACGCGTGTGGGTTCATCCCGAACTGCGGAGATGCTCGACGAAGCCCGGCGACGATTGAATTTGCCCGCCATAGGGCCCATTTCAGCCGCGCCGGCTGCGTCAAGTTACTAAGTGCTCGCACGATCCAATAGTCCCGTTCAAATTGGAACTGTTCATGCCACCTGTGGATCATAGTTTGCTCCAGGCATTTATGGAGATCGGCAGGCGGAGCCTGCATCCGTGTAGGTTACAAGGCAGAGCCTCGTAACCAGGACTCCAATCTCCAATCTCCAATCTCCAATCTCCAATCTCCAATCTCCAATCTCCAATCTCAAATTCTCAAATTCTCAAATCTCAAATCTCAAATCTCAAATCTCAAATCTCAAATCTCAAATCTCAAATCTCAAATCTCAAATCTCAAATCTCAAATCTCAAATCTCAAATGACAGACTGGCAGGCGATCAGAGCGTGGCTCATCGATCACCAATCGGAGATGGAGTCTGACTTGGAGTCGCTCTGCAATCGAAACTCTGGTTCTGCATCTCTCGCGGGGCTTGAGCAAACGGCCGATTGGTTGTGTGAGTATTTCCGTCCTGTATCGAGCGCATGTCGGCGAATCTCGCTGCCTGCTTTTGAGACCATCGACGACCAGGGACAAAAAATTGTCAACAAGACAAGCTCCGCATTGCGTTGGGACGTCGATTCGTCGCTCGGTGCAGTTGCACCAAGGCTACTGATGACCATTCATTACGATACGGTTTATGGTCCTGACAGTCCATTTCAGCGTTGTGTCCGATTTGAGAAACCTGGTGCGAATGGTGAAGCGGAGCGTTGTATGCGAGGACCTGGAGTCATCGATGCCAAAGGGGGCATCGTCGTGATGCGATGGGCCTTGTTGGCCGCTCACAAGTACTTGGACCTGTCGAAGCTTGGGATCACCGTTTTATTGACTCCGGACGAAGAGATCGGTTCACCGGCAACATCGCGTCTATGGCCCGAGATCGCAAACGAGCATGCGTTTGCGATGCTGTTTGAACCTACGATGGCCGATGGCTCGATGGTCTCGCATCGAAAAGGGACGGGCACGTTTACCATTTTGGTACGTGGTCAGGCAGCCCACTCGGGTCGCAATTTTCACGCCGGTCGGAATGCCCTGGTGCACGCGAGCAAAGTTGCGATCGCTTTGGACCAGCTCAATGGCCTGCAAGAAAACGTAACCATTAATGTTGGGCGTATTCGGAGCGGAGATGCAGTCAACGTGGTTCCAGACCTAGCGGTAATGCGAGTGAATGTTCGCGTTAACGACAAGGCGGATGAGGAATGGGTTGTAGCGCAGGTGCAGCGAGTTGTTTATGAATTCAATTTACCGGCCAGAGGTTTCCGAACTGAGCTGCAGGGCGGTTTAGGCTCGCCTCCCAAACCTGCAGACGCAAGCGTATTGCGATGGATGAAAGTGGCTGAAAGTGCTGCGGAGCGTGTGGGCCAATCACTTCGCTGGGGACTTTCCGGCGGGGCCAGCGACGGAAACAAGTTGTCCGCGTTAGGATTGCCGAACATTGATACTTTCGGCCCCGAAGGTGATTTGTTGCACAGTGATCAAGAGTGGATCCGATTGAGCAGCCTGTCTCGCAAAGCCGTTTTGACGGCCTCCATGATAGACGCCATCTCACAAAGTATTGCCGCGCAAAGTATTGCCGATTGAGAAAAATTCGCTCGACAGAAGGGAGACTCAACTCTAAATTGTTGACCTTTCGCAATTTCCGAAGCCCCGGCCTGGAATTGATTTGGAGACGGACGGAACACATCTTGAAAATCCTTCTTAATGAGACACAAATTGGGCATGGGATCGATCGGTTGGCGATGCAGCTCAAGGCAGATTACCGCGACCAGCCGCTGACCATTGTGGCGATCATGACCGGCAGCTTGGTCATGCTGGCAGACTTGATCCGGCGTCTCGAAATGCCTGTTCGTATTAGCCTGATACAAGCCAGTTCGTATCGGGGCGGGACATCCTCGGGCGATCTTGTTATTCGCGACCATATGATGCTTGATATCAAGGATCGGGATGTACTCTTGATCGATGACATTTTTGACACAGGGAAAACTCTAGTCCAAGTTTGTCAACGGCTCTCGCAACTTGGACCGGCGTCGATCAAATCAGCCGTCTTTCTCAACAAGCAAGGCACGAGTACCGTGGCGGTTGTTCCAGACTATACCGTCTTTGATATACCCAACGAGTTTGTCGTAGGATACGGGCTGGACTACCAGGATTTGTATCGTAACCTACCATTCGTGGGTGTGCTCGAAGAGAGCGATTTGCAGAAACACGCCAACTGAACTCGGCGACTACAAGATGGCTGGCCCAAAAATACTGGTTGTCACACGCCGCTTCTGGCCGTTCTGTGATGACGCATGTCAACGGTTATTGCACTTTAGCGCCTCCTTGCAGAGAGCAGGGGGAGACCTGACTATCTTGACCGCGCGATGGCACGCGAGCTGGCCGGAATTTTCATTATGCCGAGCAGTTCCTGTTCATCGCTTGTTGCCAGGTCCTATTAGCAGTTGGAATGAGAGCCATTTTCAAAAAAACGTGGTTCAGTGGATTGCAAAACGAAGTGCAGAGTTCGACTGCGTCTATGTCGATCGAGCCGATGGACTGCTTAGCGCTATCCTGACCAAGTCCTCGAAGTGGGATATGCCTGTGATTACTCGATTCTCTCCGGCGGACTCGGGATACGGGCTCGACGTTGGCCAACGAATCAATCAATTGGCCATGGCCGAATCGTGTCGTCGTTGCGCGAAAGTGGTCTGCACGTCGCTTTCGGCCCATCGCTTGTTGGTTTCGCAAGGTATTCAGGATTCTCGAATTATTCGAATCTCAGATCCAGCGTGGGAGCGTATCGAATGGACAGCAGAATCCAAAGCGATGGCTTCGCACGCCCTCTTTGAGACATGCAGCGACTTTGTCATACCCGGCCGTTCATCGATTATTCTTCACCTTGGACTTTCCGAGCCCAAGACGCTGAGGGCAGCCATTCAAACTTTATGCGACTTGTTGGATTCCGGCAGCATGATTCGCGTTTGGGTTGTTGGCAGCGGATTGCCACCCAATTCACTCTACGATTTGATCAAATCGCGTGGGTGGCATCGCGAGATATTGTTATTCGATAGCTTCGATGATT
>JBEBHM010001055.1:0-2459 GCA_040080875.1 Pirellula sp. | reverse complement strand
GTTGATTTTTTAATTGACATCATCGTTTCAGGCGGCACATTCGTCACCAATTACTAAAGCTAGCATTGCTTTCGTAATCCAATCATCAAGTGAACTGGGTTTCGTTCGAGTCCACGCAAAAGGAATTGATGATTATGGTGCGGAGTTTGCCTCTCTCTCTCTGGCGCAAGCACGTGTCATAGCTGCGCGTCGAGTTCCTGTTCGCAACTTGCGGGTCTTTATTTTCGGGACTCAACGTAAGTAGTTACGAGTCTGGATATCTCTGGTGTATCGTGGCGTGAATGCAAGGTTCGGCGAGCATTGTTCCTTTAGCTTAGCGCCTCCGTAAACATTCGGGCATTTTTTCTTTTGAGCACATGTGCTCGTCCTTGAATCGATGGAATTCGAGTGTGTTTGCGCGCTTCCATCGTTCCATTGTTTTGCGTCTATAGAACATCTCCCCGGGAATCATGGCTATGTCGTTGAAGAAACTGCTCAGTTTGCGAAAAGGAAACTCGAAAGCGACGACCGCAATCAAGCCGAAACGTACGACCGTACGGCGAATGATCATCGAGTCGCTGGAAGATCGATCGATGCTGAATTCGACACCGATTATCATCGATAACCTGAGCCCCAATTTCACCAAGACAGGCAATTGGAATCTTGCATCCGGCCGAGGATATCTTGGATCGGACTACTACGCCACAACACCGTTCGACGGCAGCGAAGTTGCAAACTGGACTTTCAACGTCGAACCTGGGTCGTACCGTGTATCCGCAACATGGCACGCCGCCAACGTCTATCATGCAAACAACACACCAATCAAAGTCATTGACGGTGCTACACTAGTAGGCACCGTGGCACTCAATCAGGAACCGGCGCCCAACGATTTCTTTGAGAACAGCGCATGGTGGGAAACCATCGGAACGTTTACCGTCGGAACTACATTGCGGGTCCAAATGACCGATGCTGCGAACGAACACGTGATCGCCGACGCATTCCGAGTCGAACGCATTGCTCCTGTTCAAATTATTGACAATCTAAGTTCCGGTTTTACGAAGTCCGGAGACTGGAACGACGCGATCGGGCCAGGATATGCTGGTTCCGTTGTTTACTCATCCTATCCGCTTGACGGTTCAGAAATCGCTTCATGGAGCTTCACCGTGGGGCCAGGAACCTACAGAATTGCTGGAACATGGCACGCCGGACATGCTGCCTACGGATCGAATATACCGGTCCAAGTCTTCGATGGAACTAACCTTCTCGGAACAGTACCGTTAAGTCAGAAGTTCAATGCAGATGATTTCTTTGAGAATAGGGCTTGGTGGGAGAATGTTGGCACCTTTACCATTGCGACCTCGTTACGAGTACAAGTCACGAACGCTGCAGACGGTCTGGTCCTCGCTGACGCATTTCGCGCAGAGAAAATTGAGAAATTCGTTTCACCCGTAATCGTGGACAATCGAGGTTCGGCATTCTCAAAAGCGGGTAACTGGAGCCAGACCAGCGGTTCTGGATTTGATGGATCCTACTATCAAAGCAACGCCCCGCATGATGGCAGCGAAGTCGCCAATTGGACGTTTGTCGTTGAGCCAGGTACCTATCGCATTGCAAACACATGGTTCGGAGCGAATGCTTCGCATGGCTCAAACATTCCCATACACATATTTGATGGCTCGACGTTGATTGCAAATGTTCCGTGGAATCAACAACTGGCACCGAACGACTTTCTCGATGAAGGAACATGGTGGGAATCGATTGGCGTGTTTACGTTCCGAAATACGATCCGAATTCAGATGTCTGACTATGCCACCGGACAAGCAATCGCCGATGCGTTTCGATTGGAGCGTGTCGGAAATGGAATGATCATCGACAATCGAAGCCCTGGTTTTACAACAACCGGCACTTGGAACACCGTTGGTTCCGGCTACGCGGGGGACTCCATGATATCCGGCAATCCTCCGGGTGGGTCCAAATCCGCTAGCTGGTCGTTTGCGGTCGAACCTGGCACCTACCGCGTTTCCTTGACTTGGCCCCAACCGATTGCAGATGCGAGCAATGCACCCTTTCAAGTGTATGACGGCGCGACATCCGTATTGAGCAAGTTGATCGATCAGGATTCGCCTGCGCCAAACGACTTTTTTGAAAATGGGATTTGGTGGGAAACCTTAGGCCTCGTGACAGTCTCGTCAACATTGCGAGTTCACCTTACAGATCTTGCCAATGCGCCGGTCATCGCAGATGCGGTCCGCGTCGAGAAAATCGACAAGCCCGTGACGTCTGCCGTCGCAGATAATCTCAGTTCCACTTTTTCTCGATCGGGCACATGGTCGTTGACTCCCGATGTTGGATACGACGCCTCGTACTATACATCTAGCTCAACTTACTACAACGTCGACACCGCCAATTGGTCCTTCGCTGTCGATCCTGGAACCTATCGAATTGCCGTCACATGGCCCTCGGTAAATATTAATCCTGGT
>JBEBHM010001054.1:0-2460 GCA_040080875.1 Pirellula sp. | reverse complement strand
TGGAACTGGAGTGTTTTAGAATTCCACATTTCTATCGAGCGTTTTACGTTTACAAGTACGCCACGGGACTGTCTGCAGCGATCGCATTGTCTCGCCGAGTGTTGGAAGGCGGCGACCGAGAGCTCGGCGATTATCTTGGATTTCTCAAAGGGGGTTGCTCGAAAGATCCTCTCGATCTCTTGCGAGGAGCGGGAGTCGACATGACCAAACCCGAGCCGGTCGAAACCGCCTTGCTTCAGTTTTCGCACTTGGTCGAGCAGCTCGACGAGCTCATCTGAAGACATCGGGCACGACTGTCCTAGGGCACCAAACCTGTTGCGTTTCTCGGGCACGAGGCCCTCAAACGCTCTGCGCGAGGCGAACGCACTGCTATTGCAACGCCCGCTGATCGTATTCTCCAAACGTTGCCACATACGCGCTGTGGCAGTATATCGGCGTCATGTTATGGACAAATGCCAGATTGTTCATAAGACGTAGACAGACATCCTCGACTGCATCTTGCGAGTTTGCTCCCAATGCTAAGTGCAAATGATCGGCCACGATCCCGCAACGCGAGAGCCGCCACTCGTACTTTTTGCACACTTTGCGAATCATGTCTCGGACCGCTTTCAGCAACCGCTCGTTGACCGTCCGCCAACGCTCGACGTGAACCAAAACGATGTGCAGGTTGTGCCACAAGAGCGAATCGCCAATCTCGATTGGCCTTGCAAGATCAACAGCCTGATCTATCAATGTCAGTCCTTCGAACAAAGCCGTCGCTTTTTCCGTTGCCATCGGATGGTGTGACGCTTGTCCCGCGACGTATTGTTCGATGATCTCTCTCTCCTGAGTTCCATAACTGCGAAGCGAATACTTCTTGTCGATTGTGACAAGCGATTCATTCTTCCACGCATACCATAGTCGCCCTTTGACGCATTGGACGATCGTCCGCGGTGAAAGGTTCGGTTTTACACTGAGCGTGAATTGAACCATCGACGGTTCGGCATAGCGGTGGCTTAGCACTCGAATGCCGTCTGGTGGCGGATCGGCAATGCCTTGCGCGTTCGAGTTGCCGTCGGCTAGAAGGAAACTTGTGGATGCGGATTGAGAGCCGCCGGTGCGATTTGTGGCGCCATCGTACTGATATACGACAGATAGCCGTCTGTTCCGAACTCCAACCACCAAAACGAATCACCAACAGGTTTAGTTGCGAACACTCCTTTGGGAGCTCCGTTCTTACCATCGTAGCGCAAGATCTGTCCAGTGCCGTAACTTGCCACGTAGAGATCGGGGTACAAAGGCCCCGTTCCGTCAGGATCTGGAGCGAAGACCGCGTTTCGCGGATTGTCCAAACCGCCACTCGCGGCGCTAACAATAGGCGTTACGCTGGAGCCATCGTATCGAAGCACTTCATCCGTTCCCGTGTTGGCGATATACAATGACCCGTCGCTCCCAAAGGTGAGCCCCTGCGGTCCGTTCAAGCCCGTCGCGACAGAGCCCAGAAAACGGCCCAAGTCCTCGGCCAAAGCACCCGCCATCTTATACCGATCGATCGGGTGCGGTTGCAAACACTTCAGTACAATCTGTTCCAACGGTTTCGGTATGTTTGCATCGTGCGTGCGAGGTGCAGCGACTTGCAAATCTTGCAATTGACGGATCGCGGCTGCTCGACTGGGTCCACTGATCACAGGCCGCAAAGTGAGCATCTCATACAGCGTTGCACCCAAACTATAGATGTCGGTGCGAGGATCGAGCTGTTTCGAACTGCCGGACGCTTGTTCGGGGCTCATGTAGCGTGGAGTTCCCAATAGATCCCCAGTCCGTGTCAAGCTGACATCGGTCTCCAAACGAGCGAGTCCGAAATCGGCCACGAACAATTTTCCTTGTCGATCCAGCAGCAAGTTGGATGGTTTGATGTCGCGATGAATGACACCTTGCTCGTGAGCGAATGCCATCGCTTTTGCGGCTGATTGTCCCAGCCGGGCCACTGTTTGGTACCAATCGTTGTTGCCGATTGCGGCGGTGGTGGCTGCTGCGATGGTGTCGGCGTCGCTCGCAGCACTGATGGGAGAAACGGGATTGATGGGAGGAGTGGGACGAATAGGATTAGGGGTGGCTTGGCGTGTCGGATCACGTCGGAGAGTGAGCAGCCGTCGACTAGCTTCATGGCATAGAAATACACGCTACGCTCGCAGCCCATGCCGTAGATCGGTGCGATGTTGGGATGCTCTAACATGGCCGCAATCCGTACTTCGTTGCAGAATCGATCGAGGGCGGTCTCGGTCCACAGCGATGCAAACGGCAGAATCTTCACGGCCACTCGTCGAGCCAGTGACATCTGTTCGGCTTCGTAGACAACTCCCATGCCACCCCGTCCGATCTGACGGATGAGCCGATAGTCGCAAAAAATGCTTCTCGCGGTGTAATGGGGATGAAGTTCTTTGCGAACAACAGCGCGACATTCAGCCCGCGAGCAACTCA
>JBEBHM010001053.1:0-2465 GCA_040080875.1 Pirellula sp. | reverse complement strand
TTGGCCCTCCTAGAGGACCCCTATGAAACGGTCGAAAAACTGGCTCCCTTTGCCGTCTGTGTTCATTTAAAGGATATGGCGGTTCAGCCATTCGAACGAGGCTTCTTGCTCAGCGAAGTAACGTGCGGCACAGGCTGTTTGGATTTGGTTAGAATCACTAAGATGTTGTTGGTTGCCAATCCATCGATCCATTTCAGTTTGGAGATGGCGACTCGCGACCCTCTCATCGTTCCGTGTCTCGAAGATACGTACTGGGTAACGTTTCCTGAACGCAGGTCAACGCACCTTGATCAAGGAATGCGTTTTGTTCAGTCGCATCCGATTGCGAATCAGCCACCGAGGATCTCTGGCAAGCCACTAGCGCAACAGCTCAGCGACGAGGAGGGAAACAATCGAGCTTCGTTGCTATGGATGAAAGGAAATATTTGAACGATGTGGTAGACTGGCGTTCATTCCGGATGGTGAGCCTTAGGCTATTATTTTCCGAAAGCGTAAAGCCCTTTGGCCGTCCTGATGTAAATGCGGTCTCGATCAAATGCCGGGGTGGCGTAGCAGTTCTCTTTCAATTCGTTGACCGCTAGGACCTTGAATTCCGAAGTCGTATCCGTCACCGCGACTTTGCCATCTTCCGTAACAAAGAACAGCTTGTCATCTGCTACCACTGGGGATGCATAGACATTGCCCGAAGCACCTTGGAGGCGGCCACGATTCAATGCTTCTCCGTTGCGTGGATTCAAACAGGTCACGATTCCTTGATCGCTGATCATGAACAAGAGGTCGTTGGCGACCACCGGTGAAGGGAGTTGCGGGATGTTGCGAAAGTATTTCCACACGACGCTTTTGCTAGTCATTTCTCCTGAACCACCCAGACTAATTGCCATCATGCTATTTTTGCTGGCGATCGATTGTCGAAAGTACTCCCACTCCTTTGCGTCCAGTTTGCCATTCGAATCGAGGTCCACGACCGAGAAGAAATTCTTCGATAACTTGTCGGGCATTTCCTGCACGTTGAGTAACCCATCGGCGTCGGTATCCTTGGTTGATACGACAGTTGAGAAATCATCGATCTTGAAACTAGCTTCGGGTTCGTTCTGCGGCGAACCATAACCATTGATGAAAACCAGGTCGCCATGTATGACAGGCGTCGATTTCATTTCAAAGCAGAGTCCCCCGACCCACCAAAGCTTGTCGCCACTCGCGGCCGAATACGAAGTCAAATAGAAGGAGCCGACCGTGATGATCTGGGCTTCGCCCTCATTGGGTCGATAGATGATAGGAGAACAATGCCCGCTAGTTGCTTCGGCACGTTTTGTTTTCCAAAGCAGTTCACCGGTCGCGAGATGAAAAGCAGCGATGTACGAATCCAAGTTATGGTCGCAAACCAAAATCAAGCGGCCGTCGCATAGGATCGGTGACGCCCCCATGCCGTAAATGTTCGAGAAAGGCCCAAGTTTGGTTTGCCATTTCAAATCTCCGTTGGACGTATAGCCCAGGAGTCCAAAATCGGGAAAGAAAACGTAGACACCCGTGGTATCGACGACCGGTGATGGACTTGCGGGATTGTTGCGATGATCGAGCTTTTCCTTGCGATCGCGCCGCGCAATGCGACGCCAAAGCTCTTTTCCCGACGCTTGATCAAGACAAATCGTTAGCAGCGATTCGTTTTCCGATGCCGTCAAGTAAATGCGTCCGTTGTGCAAAACGGGGGATGAATGCCCTGCAGGCAGCGGGGCCATCCATACCAGGTTTTTATCTTTACCAAACTCGGTCGGCAATGAGCCGGTCCTGGCGATTCCAGATCCGTTGGGGCCTCGAAATTGCGACCAAGCCGCATGGTCGTCCAATGGTTGTTGCGAGAAAAGTTGGGATGTGACAAAGAAAGGCAGCGCGAAGAATAAAAGGATCTTTGATAACGTTGACATGTTCCTGCCTGTACGAGTTTGAACGAGACGAATTGACCGGACTTCCGAAAAAATCGACTTTGGTGCGGTTCGAGTATAGCGAAGTTGAACACCCGGAAACTCAGTCGTCCGAACGATCCACCGTCGATGTGCAACATTTGATTTGCAGGGTCATGGAATTGGTGGGAACGCAACATCCAGTTTGAAGGTGTTTCTTGGGCTTCCTGGTTGAATTTAATTCGCCAATAACAAACAATAGTTGCAATGTACGCATGACCCAAGATCGATATTCTCCGCTCCCGAGCAACGTGATGACCATGAAATTATACTTGTTGTCGATGGTGATCGTCGGTTTCCTCGCAACCGTGATTGAGCCGTTGCATGCCGCCAATGCCAAGACTCCCAACATATTGTTCTTCTTTGCGGACGATTGGGGGCGGTACGCAAGTATCTATGGCCAGGTGAATGGACGCGGCGGCATCAACGACATCGTGAGAACACCTAATTTTGATAAAGTAGCTAAGCAAGGTGTTTTGTTTCGCAATGCGCACGTCAACGCGCCGT
>JBEBHM010001052.1:0-2472 GCA_040080875.1 Pirellula sp. | reverse complement strand
GGTCGCGGCGCTTTTGGAACGGTGCTGCAAGCGTTCGATGAGAAGCTACAGCGTCTGGTCGCGATAAAAGTTTTGGCTCGTGAATTAGCCGCAACCTCGCCAGCACGCAAACGGTTTATGCGTGAGGCGCAGGCTTCAGCCGGAATACGTCATGAGAATGTTGTCAGTGTGTTTGCTGTTGAGGAGCAACCATTGCCGTACTTGGTAATGGAATTCGTGCCAGGGCAGACACTAAACCAATATCTCATTGATCACGGCCCGCTTGAAATTCCCACCGTACTGTCACTAGGCAGGCAAATCGCTGAAGGACTGGCCGCAGCCCATTCACAGGGCTTAATACATCGTGATATCAAACCGAGCAACATCTTACTTGAGCCGGGTCCAAGCAATCGTGTGAAGATCACTGACTTCGGTTTGGCGCGCGCGGCGGATGATGCCAGTTTAACGCAGAGCGGGGTGATTGCCGGAACGCCAATGTTCATGGCTCCAGAACAGGCGCTCGGGCAAAAGCTGGATCAACGAGCGGATCTTTTCAGTTTGGGCAGCGTACTGTACCAAATGGTCAGTGGTCGTCCACCTTTTCGCGCAAACAACACTGTTGCCGCGTTGAAACGAGTGACCGAGGATACACCTCGTTCCATTCGTGAAATAATTCCGGAGACCCCACAGTGGCTTTGCGATATCATCGGCAAGCTCCATGCGAAGAATCCCGATGATCGTTATCAGTCAGCACGAGACGTTGCCGAAGTGCTCGCTGACTGCGAGTCACAGCTCCGATCGCACGCGGTGCTGAATGATTATTCCTTGATTCCTCGAATAGCTAAACAGTCACTCCGGCCACGACTCTGGATAATGGCTTCCGCATTGGGCCTACTTCTGCTGGCGATTGTTCTTTTCACCATTTATGGCCGACCAAATGATCAGCTGTCGCTTGGCAAGGGTAGCGAGGAACGTTCATCAACAATTGTGCGTCCATCACTGCAACAATTCGTATCAGACGAATGGATCGATGTGATTCCACTAATTGATCCAGTGAGCGATAAGTTTAACGTACCGCAAGTAACGGGGAAGAATGATTGGACGATTGAGCACGATGGACTCGTGATTCTACGCGATCAGCGGGGTTCAAAACTCTTGTTCCCGCTCGATTCGCAGTGGAACGCCTTTGAATGTGAAATCGACTTTACTCGCAGAATTGGCGAGAGCGGATTCAACTTCAACATTCCGACCAAGACGGGCGAATGTCCCCTTGTCATTGACGCTCCTGGAAGTCCCGGAGGCGTGTTTCTTGGATCGAGAAAGAAAGGCGTGGTTCTACATGAAGGCCGTAAGATCGTAACTTCCGAGCGCTCGACCGTTCGGGTGCAGGTAGACTCTACGGGCGGAGTAGAAGTTGAATTCAACGGTACTCAGGTCGGATCTTGGTCGGGTGATTGCGATTCCATCTCTTCGGCAACGAACGAAGACTATCTTCACGCTCGTCGTTTGAGTATTTGGATTCATCCTGGAGGCAATGAATTCGTATTTCATCGCATTCGCGTCCGCACTCTTGGCGGTAGCTCGGCTGAGTCATTGCGGCCCGTTGCACCAAAAAAATTGAATTCCAATTGATTCTACAAAGTGTCTTTCGATTAATTTCGCCTATACAATCTTGGGATCTTGAAATGAGCCACGTAGATTTTCGACAGGTGGGATGACTTGATTTCAAGCTCGACCGAAATAGAAAGCACTTGCCGGTTGATTCGCACTCGATACTTCTAAATACACGCCTCCACTGGTCTGCCAGATGTCCAGCACATTGCCAACGGACGCGCGCGGAGATTTTCATTTCAAGTTCCAGCGATATACTACTCAATAACAACGGTTACTTCGTAGGAATTCTTCTCGACCAGTTTTTCCTTGCTGCGCACGTTTGCCTTAACGGGGAGCAGACAGGAGTTTGATTTGGTGTCTCGAAAAACGGATGTCTGCCAGCTCGTTTCGCCAATACTCGCCGTCACGCGAATAGAACCAAGATTCCGTTTGCGATGGGAGCAAAACTGCTCGAGATCTTCAGAGTCCTCGACCGGCAAGCTGATGAACCACCAGGAAGATTCTCCGCCATACTTCCACAATTCACCGGAGAATGAACAACGAAATACCATATTGAAAATCTATGCGTTAAGTGAATGAAAGTTCAACATTCCATTGAAATGCTATCGGAGACTACTCTCCCGTCCTCCATCTTGATAATTCGGTCTGCAAAGTCGAGGACTCGGTGATCATGTGTGACCATAAAGACCGTCGTTTCCCGCTGGTCGGCAAGTTTATGTAACATTCCAACCACGCTGCGGCCACTTTCAGCTTCCAATGCTGCGGTTGGTTCGTGAGCAAAGACGATTGCTGGATTTCCGGCCAAAGCCAAGCTGTGGATGGAGGCTCACATCGATCTTGCTATCCACGGCCTGATGAAAGTGTAGTCTGTCGCTCGCG
>JBEBHM010001051.1:0-2472 GCA_040080875.1 Pirellula sp. | reverse complement strand
TGCAACGCTTCGTCGCGTCGGCGCTGCAATCGACCAGAGAAACGCGTGGATTCGCCAAAACCTCCCGTCGCAGCCCGTTGCAACAAGATATCCAGATCGCGAGTCGCCCCAGCATCTCGACGGATTCTCTTCAGAATCCTGCGAACCCGGCGAGTCTCTTTTTTGGGAAGCACACTTCGATATAGAACTAACACGGCCATGGATCTGCGAATCCAAACTCTCAGAAGATGAATGGATTGTTCGTCGATATTCGAACCTTCCGCAACCCAACCCAAACAGTCGATTACGGCTTGCAAACGATGTTGCAGCGAAGTTCGGGCAGCGGCCGCGACCGTGCTGTCCGGTGCAAGTCCGGATATCCATTTTTCGTCGTTGAGTTTGGAATTCATACGGATACCAATAGTTTCTCAAACAAGACGATTCCGCATGATGAATGACGTTTCCATCAACAAGGCAGCGCTGAGTGGGTGGCCGTTCAACACCATGGAGATATTTCTAAAATTATCTGAAAGATGTTAGCTATTTCATGATACCTGCATTCAAGGTCAATAAACTACTCTTCATGGGGAAAGAACAATATGAAATTGGCGAATTCAGGCTGTCGATTTTTCAATTCCACTTGGCTGGCTATCCTCGTTTGGACAACGGGGGTCACCTATTGCAATATGACGTTAGGACAAGGCCAGCCAGATTTACGTGCCCAATCTGCGGAGAAATTTCGACTCGAGCTCTACCAAATGGCGTCGGCTGTCAGCGCCCCGGAGTACGTTGGGCGGGAATCGGAAAAGGATTTGGAATTCTTGGTCCAGTTTCCTGCCATTCGGAAGCTGTGCGATGAAGCTGAAAAGGAATATGCGACCGAGATAGCCACCCAGCGCCAGCCCTTTCGAAACCTCGCTGGGACCATTGGTTACTCCCGCGAGCGTCTGGCCAAATTTGAGGAAGCCCTCAAAACCTATGCATCGCTGGCAGCCATCCGGGAAGATGCCAACGCCATCCTCAAATCTGCTCAACAATCCATCGAGTATCAAGCCCCCGCGTACTTCAAGCCCGATTCGGATATCGACCGACGAACCAACTCCATGAAGCGACGGCTCAAAGTGCTCGCAACCCTGATGCCTGACTCGCAGGAACTCAAGGACGGAAATGAACTCGCGGTCAAAACCGCGAGCGAGGTTCGAAAAATCCAATTGCAACTGGTCGATGGCATTCTCAAGCAGAATGAACTGCCATCGGACAACTACACGCAAGCTGATCGCAAAGAATTGATCAAGTTAGTAGAAGAGACTTGGAAGAAGTTATCGCCGGGCGACAAACCAATCCTGGTCGGGCTCATTGGGAGCGACTGGGTTCGCAAAGAGGCCTGGGAAATACAAAATCGAACCATCTACAAAATTGACCGAAGTCGTCTCCAAGGATTTATCGTCTTACCGAACGATAACAAGACCGTTGTGCTTCGCCATATCCAATTACAAAGAGATCATACGAACCAAGACAAGACGACCGCTTGGTCCATCAGCGATCCCAAATCGCCCATCGAACCAACAGAACTCATTCTCAGGTCCAAGCTCAAGTAGAGTAAAACGATTGTCCCAATCGTTTCCGATTCTGAAACAATCCTTTAGATCGTTGGCGTCGATCATATGTCGGGCCGAACCGGACGCTAGCGCGTTCCGGCTGATGAGCCGCAGGGCGCGCTAGCACACGGTTTCCGGCCAATACTGTGATCGATACCAGATCGTTTAGATACCTTAGATACACTACGGAGCAATTGGAACAATTGCTCTACTCTTTTGCGCCACGAGTCATCTCGCGGACCTCTTCGTCCTTCTTGAATTGAAGCGAGTATTTGGCCCCCCGCGAAGGATCGATTGCCATTGTGTTTTCTTGTCGTTCGACGTGATGGACCAACAATCGATTTACCATCCACAGTTTTTGCTTGAGAGGTTCGACAGCAGGCACTTGCATTTCCAAATGGATCCAAAGCCAACCACGCTCTTGCTCCATGCCAACCCAAGTTAAACGAGAGCGGTCTTCTTTCGGTTCTTGTTCCGAAGCCTGCCCTTCTACCTTGAGAATCGCTTCGATTTCCGACAACTTCATGGCCGCAGGACTACGACGAACATAAAAGAATTGCTCCAGATATTTTGTCGCCAACTTAGGAAAATCAACGTCTTCCGTGCTAACCTTTTTACTCGCTTGATCGCCATGCAACGCGGAACTCATGGCGGACTCTAAGTCTTGTGGATGCAAGCGCAAGGAAACTTCCCAGCGTTCGCTCGCCGTATTCCACTTCATCTGCCCAACACACAGATGAAACGGGTGCGCAAGGGCCTGGCTAGAGCTGTTGGCCCATATTCCAAGCGCTAACCACAGTAACGCGAAGGGCCGGTATGAAAGGGAAGTGGCTATTGGATGCATCGGCATGGAAGTTGGTTTGAGGCTTACTCGGGTTGACCAGGGATCTTGATC
>JBEBHM010001050.1:0-2473 GCA_040080875.1 Pirellula sp. | reverse complement strand
TCGCTTCTTCGTCGAGAAAGGTCATCTGGGCGACGTTGCGGACTCGCTCGTCACGTGTCTTGCCTGGTGCAACATCGATTGCACCAAGGACTTTCATTTTGAGATAGATCGAAGGCTGTTTCATTGGAATGGCTCCTGTATGTTGTGTTCTGAACTGGGGACGAATCGCCTGGGAAAAAGTTGCCGTGAAGAAATTTACACGCGTTGGAGAGCAGGTCCATCGCCGGAATGTGTTGTTGATCGATGCGAGTTTTTGGACGCATATCGATTGCGATGGCAATTCGGCCGGAGATGCTTGTTGGTGAGCGTTCGAGCGGCCAGAGCAGCCGTTTTGAGATGGATCACTCGAGTTAAGTTATGGCAAGCCTGCGGAATAAGCAGGCTTCCGCACAGGGCGATTCAATGGCGGTCCAAGGAGCACTGATCCGAACGTAACTGATCCGCCTAGGACTTCAGATGAAGAAGGTTTGCAGAGTGGCCGCGAAGGCGGCGATGGGCGAGAGCTTATGGCCATGAAAGGCCTTGACGAGATGTTCCAGCGTGAGTTTTGCTGGGCAGTCAGATACCATTTGAGGTGGTGTGCACAATGCTAAGAGGGCAGTTCGGATAGCGACTTGGGCATTGAGGAATCGTCGCCAGATACGATAAGCGGCTGGGTCATTCAAGCCGCTTTTGAGATTTCGAAACGCTTGGACTATATTGCCTGAGGTTACGGCGTCGGAGAGAAACTGCAACAAGCACTCGGCCGAGAGAAAGAGGTACTTGATTTTATCAGCGGTCCAATCGCTGAAGGTCCGCCCACAGCCGCTTGAGTTATTTCTATCACTGCAGTAGACACGCACAGTGCGAGCACCACGAACGACATTGCTCATGAGGTTGAGAGTGGATCCCAGGAGAGAGCCATGTCTGTTGAGGAATCCCGTTTTATTGCAATGTGGGCAAGGGGTGAACTTGAGCTTAGCTAGAAGATCGTTGACCTCGGTCTTGGAGGCACAGATCCGGCTACACACGGCAGATCCTCTTAACTGGTATCCAAGAACTAGACAGACACTGACAGCGGACGAGTCAGCATACGAAGGAACGCAAGAGGTGCGCAACGGAGTCCGTGCAAGTGGTCTCAAAAAAGGGGCGGGGTAAAGGCGGGTTACGATGTTTAGGAAAGGGAGGCGGGCTGCGAGGGCGGGTTGAGGGATGCTGCAGGCTGGCCGAATTGTCGGTGTAACAAGTAATACGAACTACGATAACAATTCGGCCAGAAAGAAGCGGGTTCTGCGACCACAACTCGGCCCGTAACACATGTTCTCGCGACTGCGCCATTTGCGCGATCGACTTCGTCACTATGATATCTTGTTGGAAAGAGACCCGCGCGCCCGGTGATTGCCCGAGCTGTTGCGTAGTGTTCGATTGGGCCAGCTTCGCCCGCGAATCCGGCTGCCGAAACTACATTGATGCCGGTAATACTCATCAGGAGCACATACGGTGTTTTCACAAGAAATTTGGCCATTTCTTGCTCAACTGCATCGATCTGTCGCGAGAATATTTTTCGCACTTCTTCGAGTTGTTTCCATTGGTCGGACAACATCATCAAGAGCGAACTTGGTTCAACAGCTGTTGACGACCACGCGAAGATGCGTTCAATCGTTCGAGGTTGAAATCGAATTTTCTGTTCTTTTAAGTATGCTGCGATACCATCGATACCAGCGGTTCGAATTTGATCTGCAGAAGAGAATCTTAAAGCAACCGGCATCGCAATCGAGTTGTTAAACAATTTGTCTTCTTCAAACAAGTCAGCAAAGCCTGGCATCGACTGATGAAGCAAGCATCGAATTTGGATTTGCAATCTCGCTCTTTGCTTAATAAGATTTCTTCGATGACGAGAAGTAGCCTGCAATGCTTGATACGTTTCATCCACTGGAAGCGTCGCAAGTCCATAGCCCTTGATCGCAGCATGAAAGATTGCTTCCAAGTCATGATCGTCGGTCTTACTGTTTTTTTATGATTGTTGAGGACATACCAGGTGTCCGGTACCGTTCATAGCAAATCGGCCCGTTCGGTCCCCTCTGAAGGCGGCGAATTACCGGCATCTAACGAATCGATAATCACCATCGCCGCCTCATGTATCGTCCAAAGATCGAAGTTGCCCGTTGATCGTTCTAATCGGACCCGACCGATCTTGCGTCGGTGCGTGAACAAGGCTCGGTAGCTAATCGACAACGGCGCTCATCACTGCTGCTTCCCTCTGAAGGCGGCGAACTTTACGCTTCCAACGAATCGATAATCACCATCGCCGCCTCATGTATCGTCCCGTTGTCGAAGCTGCCCAACGGAGTCGCACATACCAAGTGTCCAAGTTGGTTGCGAGTTGAGGGTTTACGGTTGAGAGGCGAAGGGTAGTCGATACGGCTAAGTTCCGTTGAAATCATTGCCCGCTTCAAAACGCATTCTCGGCCGCAGGTCTGTCAGCCAGGCAAAG
>JBEBHM010000317.1:0-9389 GCA_040080875.1 Pirellula sp. | reverse complement strand
TCTCCAAACATGCAAATCTAGTTTTGATTCGCCACACCATGCTGAACAGGTATCGAAATGGCGCTTGGCAACGCTAAAGCCGTGGTCAAGTATTTCTTCGGCGCGACAAATGGATCATGCGGCTTTATGAAGCCGTAACGGATGAACTAGTGCTCTGTCCAGATTAAAATTTGGGGTTGGACGTAGTGGATCTTGTCAAAGATCCCTGAGCCACAGGACCTTTAACAAGGTCCACTACCCAAAAATCTAAGCTGGACAACGCACTAGTGCGAGTCGCCAAGTTCGATGATCTTTGCCACGACCGGTTTCTGGCGCTAGTCCAATGCTTTGAGAACTTCGTCGGTGATCGAAACGGTACCAAGCGATCTTTCGCCACGTTTGACTAGGTCAGCGGTGCGATGTCCGTCCGCGAGAACTTTCTTGACTGCGGTTTCCACGGCGGAGGCTTCGCTTTCGAGGTTCAGCGAGTATCGCAGCAGCATGGCAGTGGCAAGGATGGTGGCGAGCGGATTTGCGATGCCTTTGCCCGCGATGTCAGGCGCCGATCCATGGATCGGCTCATACAATCCAGGACCAGACGAACCCAACGAAGCGCTTGGCAACATGCCCAACGAGCCGGGCAGCATCGATGCCTCGTCGGTCAAGATGTCGCCGAACATATTGCTGGTAACCACAACGTCGAAGCTGGTCGGGCGACTCAGGAGATGCATGGCCATCGAGTCGACGAGGACCACTTCGTAGGTAAGGTTTGGAAACTCTTCCTTCATGATTCTGGCCGAGACCCGTCGCCACAAACGGGAGGCCTCGAGGACGTTGGCTTTGTCGACCATGGTCAACTTGCCGCGCCGCTTGAGGGCTGCCTGGGCGGCCATTCGGACGATGCGTTCGACTTCGTGCGTCGTGTAGACTGCGGTGCTGAATGCTCGCTGTTGTCCGTCGGGCAATTCCTCTAAACCAGATGGCCCAAAGTACAAGCCGCCGGTCAACTCACGGAAAAACAAAATGTCCGTCCCCTCGATGATCTCTCGTTTGAGCGGGGAGGAATCGAGAAGCTCTGGGAATGTCACGATGGGGCGCAAGTTGGCAAACAGGCCCAGTTCTTTTCGGATCTTCAACAGCCCAGCTTCCGGACGCGTTTTGGCATTCGGGTCGTCCCACTTCGGGCCTCCAACCGCACCGAGAAGGATTGCGTCGGATGCCTTGCATGCTTGAGTGGTTGAGTCCGGGAGTGCATCGCCGGTTCGATCGATCGAAATACCACCGATGAGGTGTTCCGAGATTTCGAATTGATGCCCAAATTTTTTGGCAATCGCTTTGAGAACGCGAAGTGCTTGCGAGATAACTTCGGGGCCAATGCCATCTCCAGGCAAGGACACAATTTTGAAATTCAAAATAAGATCGCTTTCGTTTTTGTGCCAACACAAAGAGCCCAGGACGGTTCCTGAGCTCTGTGAATGGTGATTTGGATTTCGATAGCTGCCTGCTATTGGAACGATTTGCCGCAACCGCACGACTTGGTGGCATTGGGATTTTCAAACGTAAAGCCTTGTCGTTCCAAGCTCTTGTGCCATCCGATCACGGCACCATCGAGCAATAGCGCACTTTTCTTGTCCACAACGACTTGGACGCCGTACTGCTCGTATCGACTGTCCTTTTGCTCATCGAATTTGTCGTCGAAGCTCAACGAGTATTCGAAACCGGAGCAACCGCCAGCGACGACACCCACACGGACAAACGTCTCTTCGCCGAGATTGCTCTCCGAATGTGCTCGCTTTAGCTCTCCAGCCGCTTCTTCTGTAACGTTCACTGCCATCGTCAATAACCTCAAAACATGGATACGAAAGGATTTGCGACGTCGGACGGACTCGCTCCAACAATCGGCTCAGTTGTAATTCGCTGAATACGGTATAGTATGCCTGCTAGGGGTTGCTCGGCAAGTCAAAATTGCCTTTGCATTCACAGGTAATCCTGCTATTCTATCCGACCCGCCGCTCGAAATCCTTTGGTGTGGCGCCCTTTTTCACATACGACTAGCATTATGACCAAACCGCACCGAAAACTGAAAAAAGCCAATCACGGCCAACGTGCCGCCAACAGCAAAGCCCGAAAATCGAAGCGCCGAAAGGTTCGAACCTAGTCCGTGGCTGCCAAAGATTTCATTGTCGACCCCGATACGCTCGATTTCGACAATGTGATTGCGGATATCGAACAAATCCGCAAGTACAATCCGCAGAGATTCGAGATGGAGCAGTTGACTGCCATCATCTTCGAAGATCCCGTGCGCGTTGCTTGCGCTGGCTATAAAGATGTAACGGACCATGAATTCTGGGTGCGCGGACACATGCCGGGGATGCCGCTCATGCCGGGTGTGGTCATGTTAGAAGCGGTGGCTCAGGTTTGCTGCTATTGTTCCCATAAATATGGACTTTTGGGAAATTCGATGGTTGGATTCGGCGGACTCGAGGATGTTCGATTCCGAGACCCCGTGATCCCCGGAGATCGGCTGATCGTTATGTGTGAACTCTTGAAAGTTCGTAAACCACGTCTTATCGTTTGCCGCTTCCAAGGCGTCGTCAAACGAAATATTGTGGTCGAGGGAGTCCTGAAGGGAATCCCAATCCCGGTCGAGTACCTGGAATCAAGAAAACAGACACCCGTCCATCAAGAGTAAATCGATCTTGTCGGAACGGTGGCTCGTCCACGACGAACACCGCTTTGGCGTACTAACGAACGAGGACACCGTTTTGGCGTACTGGCACTAAAGCCAGCACATCGAAAGAGCCTCCTCAATGTTGGTCGTTCCATCAGCGACTTTGGACAAAGCGTCAGCACCTAAACTGACGAAGCCTTGCGTGCGCATGGTATGTCTCAATTCAGATTCCGAAGCGCCCGTCGCAATTGCGTCTAAGATTGGGCCTGAGCACGCAATGACTTCAAATATTCCGGATCGACCATAGAATCCCGAACCTCGACACGCATCGCAACCAGCGGGTTCATAGATCTGATCCGGAACCGGGACTCCGTATTCTTGGAATGCCTTAGCGCGTTTTTCATCCACCATGATGGGCTTGCGGCATTGCACACACAACCGTCGCACCAACCGTTGATTAATAATTCCGGCAAGTGCGCTCGCGATATTCCTTGGAGGGATGTTGAATTCTCGCAGCATAGTAATGGTGCCCGCAACATCGCGGGCGTGCAGCGAACTAAATACAAAGGCTCCGGAACCTGCTGCTCTCGTCGCGATGGCGGCGGCCTCTTCGTCCCGGATCTCACCGACAAACAGGATGTCAGGATCCATCCTCAACAAGGTTCTGAGTCCGCTGGTCATGGTAATGTCATGTTTGTCATCGACGCTCATTTGCCTAACGAAGGGTACCGAGAACTCCACAGGGTCTTCGATGGAAACGATGTTTTGTTTCTCTCGTCCAAACGTCTCCAGCATCGAGTAGACCGAGGTCGTCTTTCCAGAGCCCGTCGGACCAGTAACCAAAATGAGGCCTGCACGTCCGTCGAGCATTTGCTGAACGATGGAGAGCGAATTTGCGGAGAAACCTAGATTCTCCAAAGGCAAGAAGACGTTCTCTTTGGAGAACAATCGCATGGCCATCGCGGTGCCACCTGCGACCGGTGCGGTTGTGATTCGGACCTCGATACTCTTCATGTTGTCGGGCAATAGCATGCGACCTTCACGAGGTCGAAACGGATCTGCCAGGTCCATTTGAGCAATCGTCATGCATTGGTTCATCAAGTGTTCTGCAATCCTGGGATCGAGCATGCAATAGCTTCGAACCTTTCCGTCAATACGCAGTCGCACTTGATATTGATCGTCGTCGGCGGGGTCGACGTGAATGTCCGTCGCGCGCAAACCTACCGCTCGTGAGACCAGATCGAGCGCAGCCGAGTCGGAGGGCTTCATCTGGAGGTAAGCTGTATCGGCGGGATCCGTGATGTTTTCTTTGCCGTTTGCGTCCCGCTGAACGGACTCATGGTTAACGATGACCACAGGGCACGGAGCCTTCTTGAGCACACTTTGGGCAACGCTTCCCATCGCGAATCGCAATACTCCCGAGCGTCCTCGCGTCCCGATGACGATCATGTCGATCGCGTTTTGAGCTGCGTATTGGACAATTTCGTTGGGAACATTTCCGTACAAGACTGTTCGTTGAAATTCCGTTTGTAGTTCGTCGGATGGCAGCACTTCCCCTTGCAGTTGCTCCAAGGCACGGCGTTCCGAATCGTCTTTGGCATTTCCCTCAAGCACATGGATCAAGTGAATCCTCGAACCAATTTTCTTGGCGATCCGAAGAGCCGTTTCGAGGGCCTGTTTGCTGCACGGACTAAAATCAAAGGGGACCAGTATTTTGTGTTCAGACACGATGTAGATCTCCAGCAAGGTTTTAAGTGAGTGGCGATATGTGCTGTGTTCGTGCGGATTGGCGTGACGGCTTGACACACACTGAAAATGTAAAGCGTGCGTTTCTTGTATATTTACACAGTTTTTCCGGGGTGTGAGTCGAACACTTGTGCAAATGGACGCAATTGGAGTGCCATAGACGCTCAAAGTTGACATCTGCGGGTAGATCCGGCTACGATGTTAGGGATTCCTGGCCCCATCCAAGTCCTTCAAGGACGCCCTCCATGCGGCAACAGCCAATTCTATGAGCGTGCAATTGACTGAGCAGAGTGTTAACCGCCGTGTGCATGTGTATTTCGCTCGCTTGCTCATCTGCTATGGCGCATTGGTCTCTGGCGGACTGGATTGCATTGGCTGTGCGGCGGAAACCGAAGCACTTGAGACGGCCAAGAAAACCCACTACTTTGAGTCCAAGGTGCGACCGCTGTTGGTGGAACATTGCACTCGATGTCATGGGGAAGAAAAGCAAGAAGGTGGGCTCCGTTTGGATAGTCAAACGGGATTCGAAAAAGGGGGAGATAGCGGTGCGCTGGTCGGCGATTCCCTCGACAACAGCTTGCTCCTTTCTGCGATTCACTACAAAGACCTTGAGATGCCTCCCTCGGGGAAACTCTCCGACGAGAAAATCGAAGTCATAGAACAGTGGCTTCGTAGCGGATCTTATTGGCCAGCGACCGCAACCGCGTCGTCTCCAAAGAACACAAAAGAGTTCACTCAGTCGGACCGAGAATATTGGTTTTTTAAAGCCCGGGCCGCGACGACCAGTTTGAACGACGACCGTTCGATCACAGGCCACATCGATGCGCTTGTCCAAGAGAAACTCGATGCGAACGGTTTAGCCTTTTCGGAACGGGCCGATACAAAAACACTGGTTCGCCGCGCGTACCTGGATTTATTGGGAGTTACCCCTACGTATGCCGAAAGTCAACAATTTCTTCAGGACCCAAGCTCCCATGCCTACACCAAGCTGATTGATCGGCTGCTGGATGATCCTCGATATGGCGAACGATGGGGACGGTTCTGGCTCGATCTGGTCAGGTTTGCTGAGTCGGATGGCTACAAGCAAGACGATTTCCGCCCGACCGCTTACCGTTATCGAGACTATGTGGTGCGATCGTTCAACCACGACAAACCTTACTCGGACTTTGTTCGCGAACAGATTGCCGGCGACGAATTAGATCCGAATTCATTAGAGCATCGCGATGCTTCGGGCTATCTCCGATTGTGGATCTATGAATACAACCAGCGCGACGTGGTAGGTCAGTGGTCAGCGATCTTGAACGACATTACCGACGTCACGGGCGAAGCTTTTTTGGGGCTGGGATACGGATGTGCACGTTGCCATGATCACAAGTTTGATCCGTTGCTCCAAAAGGACTACTTTCGCTTGCAAGCCTATTTTTCCGGCTTGATCCCGCGCGAAAACTTGCCTGCCGCGACTCACGATCAGATGGTCCAGTACCTCGCGAACCAAGACTTATGGAACGACGCGGCAAAGCCATTGTTGGACCAGATCGAGGAGATCGAACGTCCCTTCCGTGAAAAGGCCATTCGGACAGCCATCGAGAAATTTCCTCCCGAGGTACGGCCTGCTCTTCGAAAGTCCGAGAGCGAACGAACGCCTCGCGAAAAACAGCTTGCGCATTTAGCTTCGCTCCAGCAAGCTCGCGACGTGCGCGAGATCAAATGGGAAAAGGTCTTGTCAACGAGGCAATTTGAGGAGTGGAGTAGTGCCAAAGAGTTGCTCAAGCAGTTGCCGGTTCCTCAGCTCAGGCCCTTGCCAACTGCCTTGGCGGTTTCGGATGTTGGACCAGAGGCTGCGGAAGTCTACATTCCTGGCAAGTCGGCTGCCGGTCCGATATTGCCCGGGATTCCTTCAATTCTCGATCCCGAATCCATGCCCATCGTTCCACGTACGGATATCGCGTCGACTGGCCGACGAACAGCGCTTGCCAATTGGATGGTCAGTCAAGACAACCCATTCACATGGCGGGTGATCGTTAATCGTATTTGGCAACAACATTTTGGAACGGGTTTGGTACAGAACGCTAGCGACTTCGGTCGGTTGACCGACCCTCCCTCGCATCCCGAACTACTTGATTTTCTTGCAAACGAGTTCGTGCAAAGCGGTGGCCAATTCAAGGCGCTGCATCGATGGATCATGCATAGCCGTACCTATTTACAGGCTGCGCATGGACCAACCACAGCCAAATCGCTCAGCATCGACCCAAGCAACAAATGGTTGTGGAGGTTTTCTCCTAGACGGCTCGATGCCGAACAGATTCGCGATTCCATTTTGACGGTAAGCGGCGAATTGAAACCGACCATCGGTGGCGAATCGGTTGCCCCGAATCAACCGTTGCGATCGATCTATGTGCGAGCCATGCGCAATTCGCCCGATCGATTCTTGACGTTGTTCGACGCGCCCGATGCGAGTACTTCCACGGCCAAACGAAATGCGACCACCACCCCTCTCCAATCGCTCATGATGATGAATTCCGATTGGATCAATTTGCGAGCGGAACGAATGGCCGCTCATATCCTGGGCGATCGCAAGACCCCGGAAGCGTGTGTGGTCGAGGCCCACATGCGAGTCTTTCTCAAGCGGCCGTCGGCGAACGAGCTTGAATTAGCATTGAAGTTCTTGGGCGTTGCCGACGAGCGATCTGAATCACAATCGAGCGACAGTCTATCCCGTCCGGAATGGCAAACCTTGCTGATCGATTATTGTCATGTTTTGATCAATTCGAATTCATTCCTACATGTGGAATAAGTGCCTTGGCGATGTACGACCTTGACCGCAATCTGACGGCTTCACCCGTTCCTCGCGGATTTGGCTATTTGAATCGGCGTGACATGTTGCAGCGCGCGGGCGCCGGGTTTGGTTCTCTTTTCCTGGCCTCCATGATGTCGTCGACGTCGAAGGCTTTGGGGACAGACGGTTCAGCGCAGTTTGAAAAGGGGCCGCACCACAGAGCGACCGCCAAGAGCATCATCTTTTTGTTTATGGAGGGTGGCCCAAGCCATATCGACTTATTCGATCCCAAGCCCGAGCTCACAAGGTTAGCAGGCCAGCCATTGCCCGAAAGTTTCGGCCCCATCATCACTCCTATGGGTGAATACAATGCGCCCTTGATGCCGAGCAAACGCAAATGGCAGCAGCATGGCGAGTGCGGTACTTGGGTCTCCGATTGGTTGCCGCATACCGCCAAACATGTCGATGACATTGCTGTTATTCGGTCGTGCTGGGCCAATGGACTCAACCATTCGAACGGTGTCTGCCAGATGAATACAGGTTCGATTCTAGGAGGTCGACCTTCGCTGGGAAGTTGGGTCACTTACGGCTTGGGGAGCGGCAACGAAAACCTACCAACCTATGTCGTGATTGAGGACGGCGATGGGCATGTCATCAATGGCCCACGCAACTGGTCGGCTGGATTCATGCCCGCCAGCTACCAAGGAATCGCCATTCGTGGCGAGAAGACTCCCATTGATTTTCTTCAAACGCCAGACCGCGTTGGAAAAGAGCGCCAACTGGCCAAACTCCAACTGCTCAATTCCATCAATCAGCAACACTATTCGGAGCGATCGACCGACACGGAACTCGAGGCTCGCATTCGTTCGTACGAGTTGGCGTTCCGCATGCAAGCTCAAGCGCCCGAAGCAGTAGACCTTTCGCAGGAATCGGAACAAACGCTTGCGATGTACGGGATCGATAGCAAGACGACGGAATCGTTTGGCAAGAATTGTTTGCTCGCACGTCGATTAGTGGAGCGAGGAGTTCGATTCGTGCAGCTCTATCACGGGGCAGGAAGCAAGTGGGATTCGCACTCTGCCATCGAAAAGAATCATAGCCGACTTTGTGAAGCCAGCGATAAGCCGGTGGCTGGTCTTTTGGCAGATCTCAAACAGCGAGGGCTGCTCGAGGATACGCTCGTCGTTTGGGGCGGTGAGTTTGGGCGAACCCCAATGAGCGAAAAAGGAGATGGCCGCGATCACAATGCCTATGGCTTCTCGATGTGGATGGCAGGTGGCGGGGTTCAGGGTGGCCAGAGCATTGGCACGACCGATGAGATCGGGCTCAGGGCAGTCGAAAACCGCCTCCATGTACATGACTTGCACGCAACGATCTTGCATATGCTCGGCATCGATCATTGGAAATTGGTCTATGCCCATCAAGGTCGACCGGAACGCGCGACCCAAAACGAAGGCAAAGTCTGCAAGCAGCTTCTAGTGCAGGGCTAACCATTGGCGTAGTGGAGGTTGTTAAACCTCCCCGATCTTAGAGGTCTATTCGACGATTTGGTACGCCGAAGCGATCTCGGCCGGAATACGCTTTGGGCTGCCGGTCTGAAAATCGATGAATGCCCAATTCGTATGCGCGATCGCTAAGATCACTTCGCGATCCGCTTGCACCGAATCGGAGTCCGATGAGACGTGCCGAACGATCTGATAACGGCGAGTCGACGTTACCTTGCGCATGTCGGCAACCCAAGTCTTGACGATCACGCGCTCACCTGGGTAAGCGGGTTGCAAGTACTCGATCTGATGAAGCCGAGCGACCCAACCGGCGCCTAACGCCTGATAACGATCGGCAGACCAACCTAGGGCTGCGGAATGTGCCAACGCGGCATCCTGCATCCACTGGATGTAGACCACGTTGTTTACATGCCCCACCATGTCGATGTCGGAATCCGTGACCATCAATTCGTGTACGTAAATCCCCTCGGGTATGGCTGATGACATGGATTTGGGTTGCGTGTGGGTTACTTTGCAAGCGAGTTCTCTGGAGTATTCTGTCGAGCGTTGTAGAGTGTGGCAAGCATTCATTTACCCGATCTATGAGTGCAGAATCGATTTCCGCGTGCGATCCTTGCAATTTCCTTCGAGTACCCTTCGATAGCACTCGCGTTTCCGAGCAACCTGGCGGTAAAATAGCCTAGGAGACGTTCCCATCTTCCACATCACAAAT
>JBEBHM010001049.1:0-2474 GCA_040080875.1 Pirellula sp. | reverse complement strand
GCTGCGTTCAATAGTGCGGGCCATGGGCAAAAGACAGAGTTCTTTGAAAGGTCCTTTGGTCACCTGTTCGACCTTCGAACCGCGCAACGCTACATGCGAATCTCTCACTTTGTTGAGGGGAACATGGATGCTATTCGCAGCGAGCTTCAGCATGGCCAGCCCGGCATCAATGTCGAGTCGATGTCAGATGATGAAGTGCTCAGAATGCTCCCAATCTCCTCGGTGGCAGCGTTAATTGCTGACCGCAAAAAAGACGAGCGTGTTGGTATCTCGACGGACCCTGGTCAATCAAATGAGGTTCGCTTCGCCAGCAACTTTGAATCATTGCTCGCAGCGTTCATCACGGCAATCGATGTACTCGTGTGTGGTTTTAACCTGCAACTGAAGTCAACGAGTCCGGCCGCCCTTCAATCCTGTGCAGACCTTGTCGGCGGAACTCCCTTGGCAGGAACCGCTATCCTGGTTGCAGGTAATAGCCGCGTTGAGCGTAAGGCAATGTCGATATTCATCGATGCTTTCTGCAATGGCAGTCTCGTTGAAGGGCTTATCCTCTCTACCTCTCAGGCAACTGAAGAGCACTCGCTACTTCACCTCGTTCCAGAAGCCATCGTTCGATGGCGTGACCTCTTTTCGACCGAACACCCGGCCAAGGGTTTTCGCGACACCGTTTCGATTAGCTATCTCGCTCCGCAAAGCAGACATATGCCGTTTGCTTTGTCCCTCTCGACGCTATGCAGCGTCAAGCTTCCATACGTTACCACCAAATAGACACTTCGATTAATCAGAGGAAAAAGACATGACTCCACTAAACTATGTTACGTCAACCAATACTCCAGACTCCACCATTCAGATGATGGATGTAGTTGTCGCAATTGGCGGATCTTCTAATGCCGTGCATGAAGCACGGACGTTTGCGTTAAATGCTATGGGATTGTCATTCGACAATCTAAACGACCTCGCGCAACTAGAGCTTTATTTTCGCGAACTTGGCGTTGAAGTCTACGCGATGGCAGAGTCTGAAACGATGAGCTCGCTCTTCGCAGGGAGTAACCATCCGGCGGCTCCCACTATTGAGTCCATTTCTGACTCGGTTGCGACAACTGGGGTTGGAGGCGCCCCAGCAGCAGGCAATCAGGCAGGGATGTTAACTGTTAAGAGCGATTCATTTGAATCATTTGCCAACAGACTTCGCGACCAGATAGTTCAACGGTCTAACGGAGCCCCGTGCGGTATTCGACTGTGGATATCCGGCAGCATGTCAGGCGGAACCGCAGCTGGCAGTCTGGGAGTTTTTGGAGAGATCCTCGCAAAGATCCTCTCTGGCCTCGGTGTGCCAGTTGAACTTCATTACTGCGTCATCGGGCAGATCGGATACACCGGAATCAGTGACGTCTCATCTCTAAACGCTCCCTGCGTTCTCACGAGTCTCGTTAATTTGGTGACCAGCAAGGCTCCTGACAAAGTTGTTCGACACCTGCATTTAACCGAGGTGCCGACGCTAGGAATTAACGGTGAACAACTACGTAATCAACTGATTGCTCTTGATCATCAGGCACTCAATGCAAATGCCACAAAACGAACGATTGAACGTGACGCCCCTAATAAGGCGACCACCAATGCCATTGGCAACATTGATGCACGCACGGCAAAGTTTCATTTTAGTCCGGAGTCTGCGTTGGCTCTTTCAGCCAGTGCTGCCAAGCAGGTCCTGTATCTTTGGCGCAAGTTGGCGGAATTCCCAAGGCACGACCCTTCACTCATTCGTGATCTGGACTGGATTGGAACTCCAATCCCAGTGGATAGCGAATCGATTGAAGAGATCCTCGAGAATTATCGCAGGGACTCCAAAGCAATGTGCGATCTCATCGTCCTGCCTACAGAGCTGAAGGAGTTTCGTCTCATTGCAAACCTCCGCTCAATTGGGCAACTCGATATGTGCCAAATTGATCATCAATTTGCTACTGAGTGGAAGTCAGAGACAGATATTCGGCAACGACAGATTTTGCTTGCTACGTTCGACCACTTTCTCTCCCGGGAGCTTCGGTCAAACGCTCAACGACTTGCTAACCTTACAAGCACCATCGATGGCGCTCTGCCATCCATCGACAAGTATCTTCGCGCGTACTACCGAACTACGCGTCAGCTAGTTCGTGACAGAGCGATGCTCAAACTGAGTGAGCTCTTAAGAGACATTCGCAAACTGGCCAATAGGCGAGCCATTGTCGAAGAGCAACATAAGGCACTTCGTATATCTCACTCGATGGTTATGGCGGAAGTGGGGGAGATGAAAAGAGTTTCGTCCGAGGTTGAAAACGCTTTGGCTCACTGCTTATCAAGCATTGGGCCTGGCGTAACCGAGGATCTAGTCGTTCCGAAAACCCTTACAGATTGCTTGCCACATCTCATGGCAATGATGAATCTGTCCGAGCAAAGGAAAATCAAACGCCTCAATCACTTAATGGGGCCAATTACAC
>JBEBHM010001048.1:0-2485 GCA_040080875.1 Pirellula sp. | reverse complement strand
TTGGATCTGGTCTGCCGCTTCTCAGATTGATAATGTCCCGTTCCCAATCACGGATTTTGACAAACCCATGTAGTGGGCAACGAATCTCGATTTCGCGTTGATGTCGCGGTGCCATTCTTTCGATTAATCCTCGTTAGCTATAGTTGTCGCCGAGACCAAATGCTTCCAGCCCCTTACTCTCTTTTCTTGAAACCCGAGTTCTCGCGTACTCCAGTCGCTTTGCCGCATCGGAACCACGTAGCAGTAGGTCAATTGCGTCGAGATAGCTTTGCTCTGTAATCCCCGTGATCTTGTCCTTTTCGTCGATGAAGCGTTCTAAAAACATTCGGCTTCCAGTGAACATTTGCGACCTCGAATTCGAGGGAATACTCCATCCGAGATACAACCCAAACATGGTAGCGGTTTCGGACGATGGACGGTCATTCATTGCTGGCCAAACGGTGGGCATCGCCGGAGCATCGTGTTCAACCATCAGTTCGCAGAATGTGCTCACAGTCGCGCCCGGATATGGAAGAAGGCTAAGCGGATCATTATTTGCGATGGCATTCAACAGCAATCGTTGTTCGTCGAATTCTGGACCCGACGGAATCAGCGACAATAGCCGTCCGTAGTCAATTGGAGCGGAGAGATACACAAGCCGGTTTGCGCGGTATCGCACATTTTGGACGAACCACCGCCTACGAGTCTTTGCTGTCTCGCCCGCATCTGTAAGAACCATCAACTGCTTTTCAAGATCCGCACGGATCAGTTTTGCAGACTCAACAAGGTCAGCAACACGAAGTCGAGAGACAGTCCGAATGTTTGCGCTCAGTATCCAATTAAGATACCTCTGTAAGCGTCCGTATTGAGTGCCAACTGTGAGTCGGCGGAATGGGATGGAAAAGCCAGACTCGCGAAATCGAGCTTCGAGTGAAGCGGCTTTCTGTGGTGTATGGAGGAGAACTTCGATTGATTCGTGTCAGGTTCAACCCAGTAGATGCCTCCGAAGCGATCATGCATTCGCGAGCATATGTGTTGAAAGAATCTGCTGTTCACCGCAAGATTTGGCTTTTCCACTTCTCTTCCAAGTTCACCTGAAATGGCTGCCACCAGTACGAGCCACTCTTCACTTTGCGGCGATTGTGCGAACCATGCGTCAACGATGAGTGTCGAAACGAGATCGGCATCGGTAACACCTGTTGCGATCGTATTGAGAATACTCTCAAGTGGAATGCTCGGCCGTCGGTCGAGTGGCCGTGATGGTGATTTATCGCTTTCACAAACTCCGACCGCGTCAACGATGACGAAGTGCGTCTTGTGCTTGGCGTCGGGCGTGACACCTCGCAACGTATCGCAATCGACAACACGACAGCCGCGGCCCTTCATCTGTTCAAAGTAGCCCCAGGATCGAACGTCCCGCATAAAGAGGAGGCATTCCATGGGCTTCACATCGGTCCCGGTGGCAATCATGTCGACGGTGACTGCGATGCGAGAATTGTAGGAGTCGCGAAACTCGGCCAAGACTTCTTCGGGCTTGAGGCTTGACGCGAGTTTCCATTCGGTGACTTCGGTTTCGACTCCGGCTTCGTTCTTGACTTTCTTGGTGAACTTCACAAAGCCGGTGCGATGTGTGATCTTTTGGCAAAAATCGTTGCCTTGGCCGAACTCCTCGCGAATGATCTGCACGATATCTTCGGCGTGAAGATCGGTCTTGGCAAAGACGAGCGTTTTCGGGACGGTATCGCGTCCAGGGAATATCTCAGTAAACAGCTTGTCTCGAAAGGTTTGGATGACCAGCCGTATTTGAGAATCGACGACCACTTCACGATCGAGTTGGGTTGCTCTGTAAGTGACGTCGGCATCGAGCTCTCGATATTGTTTGGCTTTAGTCCGTCGATCGCGGTGCGGGACTAACATCTCAGGCTGCCTCCTGAGCGTACATCCGTTGTCGGTAACCTCGGTTTCAATGCGACAGACATCAAAACCGACATTGACACCATCCGCGACGGCGTCTTCGTGAGTGTACTCCATCACCATGTTTTGTCTAAAAAAGCCGATCGTCTGGGCGGTCGGAGTCGCGGTTAGCCCAATGAGGAATGCGTCGAAATACTCCAGTACTTGTCGCCATAAGTTGTAGATGCTGCGATGGCATTCGTCGATGATAATGACATCGAATTTCTCGATCGGGATTTTGGCGTTGTACACTACGGGAAGTGGTTGATTCCTATCCGGGAGGACGGTTTCGAAGAGTGAACCTTCTTCGTTGTCTTCCTGAAAATCCTCTTCGCCTTGTAGCATCGAATAGAGTCGCTGGATCGTGGTGATGCAAACATTGGCTGCGGGATCGATCGTGTTTCGCTTGAGATGTGGTCGCAACGATGGGTGAGATGAGTGAGCCAGAGCGGCCGCGAACAGACCCGGGATCACGATGAGAATAACGTCACCAAACGCAAACGCATCAAACGAGAACGCAGGCCAACTCGTTGGCCAAAACAATCCGCGATAT
>JBEBHM010001047.1:0-2486 GCA_040080875.1 Pirellula sp. | reverse complement strand
CCAGAAAAATGCGAGATGTTGGCCATGACGCCACCCGTGTAGTTGAAATTCGTAACTCGCCCAAACGGATCCGTAATCGAGGCAAGTTCTGCAGCAACGCTGTCGGCATTTTTGTCCGAATATGTATACGTCCAAATGTTGTTGTTCGTATCCGTTCGCGTGGTCAACAAACCAAGCGTAGAGAAGTTGGACTGGATCCCGGTCTTGCTCGTGAGTTTGAATGTACCGTTCGTATTCTTGACAAGATTGCTGTAACTCCAGTCGCCTGCTGCGTGAAGATATAGATTTCCGGATTTTGGAAACCACAGGTAATCGCCGTTCCCTCGGACCATGAGCGCACCAGTTGGGCCATCAAATAGTCGATCAAGTCCGTCTAGCCCCCAGCCGTTGCCGAACTCACTGTTTGCCCGATTGATGATGGCCTGTTTGCCTGAAAACGATTGCGTTGATGGGACACCGGCGGTGGTGGTTGTCACATTCATCGTATAGTCGTACATTCCGGTCGGGAGCGCCCAACCGTCAACTTGGATTGCAAAACGCATTGGTTGTCCAGGCTGCAATCCGACTGTGGAGTAGGAATAAGATTGGCCGGAGACACCGTTGAAAGTGAGACTTGCGGTGATGTCCGACGGGATGGCTTGACCGGGAGCCAGAGCGGTATCGATGGCGATGATCGGCTTCGAAATCGAGTTAGATCGATAGACCATGGCGACACCTGGCGCAACGTCTTCGACGAGTTGCAGCCCACCTGTCGCGGCCATTCCCCCTTCGGTGTCTTGTGAGGAGGCGGGTGGGATGTTGGAATATCCCATCCCAAATCCCTCCGACATGTTCATCGGGTCGAGCAGGTTGGTTGAGAGCCAAAGATCGCTTGACCAATCATTGAACACATTGGAGTCGAGGTTCCTTCGGCCGAGCAATCGCGTTCCAACCGAAATGACGACTTGGGCAGGTGCGCTTTCGAGCTTACCGTTGTGAGTGGTGTAAGTAAACGAATCGATTCCGACGAAATCCTTCTTCGGACGATATTTGAAGGCACCATCCGTTCCAAACGAGAGCAATGTTCCATTCGAAGGAAATGATGCAATCTTGGCCTGCAAAGGATTGGAGTCGAAACCAGTATCGTTAGCCCGAAGCCTGAGTGGCGGAGTAGATGAGCTGAGTACGGTCAGATCCGTGTTGGACGCGACAAAGTAAGCGTCGTCCTGTGCGATGGGGTTGCCCGAAACGATACGTTCAATACGCATGGCATCCGCGATCGCATACCCTTGTGTCAGATCCGTTGTCATGTTCGGAATCCTTACTTGCAAAAGCGATCCCGTGACATTCGCGGTCCCGATCGACTCCCACCAAACGGAATTATCGATGAAATCATCGGGGGAGAGGCGTTGATCGAGGGATGACGACATGACGACGCTTGTGCCATCTAAGACTTGAATGGGAATCTTTGAACCATACGCCGGATTTCCGGCGTGCCAAGTAGAAGCAATCCGGTAGGCACCCGGCTCCACACTAAAGGACCACGTGGCCGATTCGTTGGCGTCATGAATTGGCGTCGCTACGTATACCGATGCTAAATAGCCAGGTCCACTTGCAAGATCCCAATTACCTGTCTTCGAGAAAGCGGGACTCTGGTTGTCCACAATGATTGCGTTCGAGACTTTTTCAATTCGAACTGCGTCGGCGATCGCAGGCGCATTGGCAACGCTATCTGAGAGTCGAACCGTAAGTGTGCTGCTGGTCGTAAAGTACCCAATCGATTCCCACCAGACGTTGTTCGCGAAATAGTCATTCGGCGCAAGTTGTTGGTTCAAATAGACCGTGCCAATATTTGCGGAACCGTCAAGAACCTGAGTGAGAATGCTGGCACCAGGATTAATACTTACCGAGGGCCATGTGACGGCAATTCGATAGGTTCCTGGATCGACAGCGAAAGACCAATCTGCGGTGTCGACGTTGTAGTAAGTTGAGCTCGATGTATAGTACGAGGCATCGTAAGCAACATCGGTGGTCAGCCCCCATGTGCCGGATCGAGAAAAATTGGAACTGAGATTATCTGCGACGGCAGACGTCACGGGCTTGTCGATTTTCTCGACACGGACCGCATCTGCGATGACCGGCGCATTGGCAAGATCTGTAAGGTGAACTCGCAACGTCGAGGAAACCGTGACGAGTCCTAAGGTCTCCCACCACACCCCATTTTCAAAAAAATCGTTTGGCCCAAGTCCCGAGCCGTCCTGATTGACCGACTTGGTTAATACTGGTGTTGTGCCGTCATACACTTGAAAGGGTGCGTTGGTGGCGTCCGCCACGAGGGACGGCCAAGTCAACGAAACGCGGTAGGTGCCAGGTTCGACCGCGAAGGACCAGCTAGCGGACTTACTACCATCCGGCGGATTGCCGGAAAGCGCGTAGTCTCCCAAATAACCAGTGGGAGGCGCGTACCAAGTACCCGTAGTACTAAATCCCGGACTCCGATTGTCAAT
>JBEBHM010000316.1:0-9429 GCA_040080875.1 Pirellula sp. | reverse complement strand
GTATCGTAATGAAAAGCGGATCGCCCCCTTCGATGCGAATCACAAATGTCGCATCGCTCGAGAGTCGACCATTCGTGACGGAGATATCATTGGCACCAACCAGTTTGGGGTTGAAGTAGAGTTGGCGTGCAAAGTTCTGCGTGATCTTGGTGAAATCGACGATACCGCTAATCGCATCTTTGACAAAAGGGATGCCATCCGGCACTTCCAGTTTGCTGGCGATTTCCTGGACAGAGTTGCCCATTTGAACGAACATCGTGACTACCGATTCGGGGGTCAGCGATTCGGTAGTTGGGAAGTCGCTGTTGACCTTGATCTTGCTAAATAGCGAGCCAAGCTCCGCCAAGTTGCTGAACTGGGCTGCACCACGGGTAGCACCGTCGGTTGTGCTAAATATGTTTGCTTGGCCGGGAATAGGAGTTCCAGCGATTTCCGGCGTGATCAAGATTCCATCGATGTCGACGTCGCCAGAAAAGGTAGGCTGGAATGAGGCAGACAGGTTGGCTGGATTCAGAAGCTCGGTGATCGTAGCACGCCCAACCGGACCAGTTGCCGGAACAGGATCCTGGACATTGATGCCCAGCGTCGCATTGAACTTGATACCTTCATTTCCGGCGATCGCGGGGTCTTCGGCCAGGATCCCGCTGATGAAGCCGAGCGATGCGCGAGCTTGTGGATTGTCCAATTGTGCAGAGATAACGAGGCTAATTTCCGGTGTCGTATCAACCAAAATGCCTATTCGTTCCCCTAAGGGAATGGGAGGTGTAGGCAGGGTGGGGTTGGGATTCAAGTCGATGACGATTGGCAATCGAATGGTAGGCGTGGCAGTCACCATGAAATTGCCAGAAGCACTGACCTCGAGACCAGCAATCTTGTTGCCGAAATCGAGCCGAGTGGCATACTGAATCGATGTCGGCGTAAACGTCGGGATCAATGTCAAGAGTTTCGTTGTGTTGTTGTACGAAACGGCTCCGGGACCGTCGAACTTGATACCCAATGGCTCGGCAAGTTCGTTGAAGAGCTGTGCTAGCGATGTTGCGACCACCCCTGGCTTGTTGAAGTTGACTAACGCAGTCTTCATCGTATCGCCAAGCGTTCCACCCACTTGGAAGGTCAATTCAGGTTCGGTCAATTCTGGCTCATCCGTTCGAGATTCTTCGTAGCGAATCGTCACTTCTTCGCCGTCAACACCGTCTACGGTCCCTTCATAGAATTCGCCGGTCGTGGCCAAGAACATCATCGTGTCGTCGGGTTTGATACCGATCGATGCAGCCGTCTTGCCTCCCAAATTGATTTGGGCCATAAAGCGTTTAAACCCATCGGCGACTGTTGTGCCGGTGATCGAGATGATCTCACTTCGATCAAATTTCCGAGGCTCAGCCTGGGTCGATAGAATCTCCCCAACGGTCTTGTTGAGCAGTGGGATCTTGACAGTCAGCGCATCGCTACCGGTGGCGTTGTTCAACCAGCTAGCAAACTTGATCAAGCCATCGACGATCGCTTCGGAACTCAGGTTCAGCAGCAAAGGCGCGAGGTTGGCGTTGACGGTCGGTCCAGTCGAATCGAATAAGTTCGTGTCCACGATTGTGACGCTTGGAAGCACCGCGCCGGCGTTCGTGATACTCGAACCGTAAAGACTTGCGTTGAAGAGGAACTCCAGATCGAGAGCACCGGAAGGTGTGATCGTAACGCGACTGGCAATCGGTCCCGCCGTATTTGCTACCGCGATCGTTGCACCTGCATCCAATCGCAACTTGGCGGCAGTCACCGTGCCACCGATGGTGCCATTGGCGATGGAGAATCCAAGACTGGAATTGTCCCCGTTGACCGCCGCACGAACATTAAATCGATTGAGTGAAAAGAAGGGATCGATTCCGGTCACGCTGCTTAGGCCAACACCAAAACTAATCCCAATGTCGATCGTTGTAGAAACATTGATCAATGAGTCCGCAGTTAACACAGCACCGATGCTGGCCAATTGCGATGCACCGAGCGCATCCAGCTTAAGTTCTACCGAGCGAGAGTATGTACCGTTGACCGCCAGATCGAATTGCAGTTTGTTGGTCGCGAGATCAAGGCCTCCCTTGAGCGAGATACCAACCCCTCCCAAAATGTCGCGGGTCACAGCATCGATGCGAGCGGTAATCGCGTTGCGGAATCCCAACGCAGTTGGCTTACTACCGACGTTGGCTGGAATAAAGACGCTGCTGGACGGATTGAAGCTATCGAAGTAGTCTCGAGCGGCACTTTCAAATTTGACCAGATCGCCCCAGCGTTTCGTAATGGGCCCACCTGGTTCATTGATCAATCCGTTGAGCGATCGCCCAATACCAGGAATCTCTTTATTGAATGCCGAACGACTGGAGACGTCATCCGCAGCTGCATCCAGCGACCCGAGTTGGGTTAGTATTTGGTCCTGGATAGTTGGCCCGATTTCGATATCGACGATGATATCGGGAGCGCCAACAAATAGATTCTCTGATGCGGCCGAAATCACCGGCCGACCAAAGTTGGCGAGATTGAAACCGGTCGCGGTGTTGGTAATGTTCAGCGGCAACCGCATGTTGACCGATGCGGTGGGGGTAATGCCTATCAATTCAGAAAACGGAGTGGCAACGATCTGCCGAAGCGAAACATTGCTTGTCGGTAGTGCACCTTTCAAGCCGACGTTGGCAGTCGCGCTCAAGCTAAAACTGCCATTCTCGACTCCGGCGCTTAGCGTTCCAATGTTGATGCTTGCGTTGAGATTGGCGATCGATCCCGAAGCAGCTGCAAACAGATTAAGGCCACGCACGAACAGTGCGTCGGCAAAATTATCTCCTTGGGTCATATCGATCCCAAGGACCCCAGAGAACACAAGGTTTCCAGTCAAGGCGTAGTTGCCACCCGCGCTGAGAGCAAAACCGCTTCCTAGGTTGAGCGTGCCGCTAGCGGTCGGCACTCCACCTATGAAGCTGGCAGCATTCAAGTTAAATCCAATCGACTTTTCCGTTCCCGTATCGGCGTTGACCGAGAACGCTCCCGGCAACCCCACGTTGAGAGCTGCTACGATTTGTGTCAACGTCGCGCTTGCATTGGTAGTCAAGAGATTGGTAAGCGGCGTCACCACGCGATCTTGCCAAAGCGTATCGATTGGTAATAGCGTACCTAGCTTCGTCGACGTGTATGCAATCGTTGAATCGAGCACTCCGGTCAGCTTAGCCGATGTCAGTGTATTCTTGAATTGAGCGGCGGCCTCGCCAAATGCGTCGGTCGGGCGCATCAGGCCAGTCGAGATTGCTTTCGCGGTGGCGCCCGACGACGAAACGACGAGGTTGGTGACAAGGTTGGCATTGGTAAAGGCTGTCGCTCCGACCGAGGTCAATATCTTGGTCTGGGCGAATTGGTTTACCATCAGTTCATTGTGGCTCACTTCGGTGACGCCAGCAGCCAAACCCGTTATCGGAGTCAGAATCAGCTTCGATCCGATGCGACGATCGCCGAGGAAAGGATCGATCGTAGAGAACGTCGGGACGGCTCCATCACCACCGTGCCCCGATACGATGTCTTCAAACCAAGTTTCACTCAGCGTTGGGCGGCGTCCAGAGAAGTTCTGGAACGATCGAATCTCGTCGGTGGCAGCTCCGCTCGAAGAAGGGCCAGTCCTCGGGATGAGACGATCGCGAGTATTCACCTCGGTACTGTAGACGATATTGGTTTCTCCAACCGAGTTTAGCCATGCGTTCTTGCCTTGAGCCGTAACAAAATTGAGGTCGGTTAACAATGCATTGACGCGAGTGTTTCCCGTGGGATTCGTCGCGGATAGCTTTTCAAAGACACCATCGTTGTTCGTGTCAATCGAGTCGTACGTCGGCAGTAAATTTGCAAGAGACCCAACGTACAACTGCGAGAAGGCTTCAAGCGAATTGGCACCACCCTCGCGGTCAGTAGCTTCGATCTTGACGGGACCGCCCGTTGTTAGTCCCGTGATGTCGGCGGTGACTTGAGGTTGATCGACTCCACCGCGTGTTCCGACGAACGTGATTTTGAAAACGCGATCTTGGGTGGCTGGTCGAGGACTCAGCAACTCCACGAGAACGTTGTTGGCCCCAACAGTAGCCATGCCTTGAAGAGCCGTCTGCACCGAGGCAGCGGTTGCGTCTGCAGCGATCGCGGCAGTGGTTGCACCGTTAAAGGTAAGGGTAAAGGTACCGGCTGAACCGAGCGTCGATGTCCAGCCGACTCGTTGCACTTCATTGGTTTTCGGAAGTACTGTCGGTGCCGGAATGGCTCCGCTTGGCCCATTGAGCGTCGTGCCCGTTAGATAGAGGTCATAAGCGCGATCGACTATTTGCGAAGTCATTCGGGCTGCTGCCTTGTTGCTCCAGTCATCTCCAGAGAAATTGAACGGATCGGTCATCCCTTCATTTGGCACGCCTACCAATGTCAAATTGTCGATCGTTGGCAAAACGGTCGTGCCATTGGAGACTCCGTAGGCCGGGCTTTGGATGTAGCTTCGAGCGATCAAGCCGCCTTGCCCGTGGGCGATGACATCCACTTTGGTCGCGGCTGGATACTTGGCTTTGACATCGGCGAGAACACGGCCAAAGTAATCGAGTCCGGTCTCAAAAATTGTGTTGGAGATGCCGGCCGCAGTCACGCTAGCAAGGGCGCCGTTGGGGGCTGTCAACGCATTGGCATCGACCGGCGCCACGGGAAGCCGCCAATCCCAGTTTGCTACGAAAAGTGTCTGCGCTGGAGACGCCGCACTGTCGTTGTAGCCGACGTTCTTAAGTGACTCGACAATGTTTTGATAGGTACCGGTGAAGGGTTCCAGAGCCAATTGGCTCGGTGCCAGGCCTCGAGTCGAAAGCCATTGATTGGTGGTCGTATTCGTTTCGTTGGCGAAAGTTCCGCCGAATCCAGGGATCAGGATCAGTGGATCTGATCCAGCCGCCATGACCTCGCGTCGCTCGAGGATTTCGAAGACATACGCTCGTAAACTATTGCGAGCCCTAGACTTAGCATGTTTCTTTGCCCGTTTTTTTTGGGGAGCATTCATATTCAACTTATTTACCTGGCGTGGGGGCGCGGAATAAACCTATCATTCCATCAGCGAGATTTATTCGAAGAGTCGATCAGCCTTTCTGAAAATAAATTAATTTTTCATCGTTTTGTCTCAAGTCCTGGTTGCCGAGCTGGAAATTGGCAACGAGCCGAAAAAAGCGGCTACATTCAAAACTATTGATCGTCGCAAAGAGAAAATCTCGCTAAAGGAGTAGGGTCATCCAATCATGAATGAAGAAACACTCTTTGAATTAGCATTGAATACGCCATCGGCCGAGATGCCTGCTTTGCTGGATCGTGAATGCAAAGGCGATCCTGCGTTGCGGGGACGGATCGAAAAACTGCTGGCAGCTCACTCGTCGTCGGATGCGACGACGGTGCCCCCGGAGGTTAGTGCAATTCGAGACGAGTACGACCACGCCTGTACGCATTCGCTTGCACCCCAGCCAACGGACACGGCGATCGGTACGATCCTGGGTGGCAGGTACAAGCTGATCCAGAGCATCGGCGTAGGGGGAATGGGCAACGTTTACATGGCCCAGCAGACTGAACCTGTCAAACGAATGGTGGCAGTCAAGGTCATAAAGTCGGGCATGGATAGCAGGGCTGTGCTTGCTCGTTTTGAAGCAGAGCGTCAAGCGTTGGCGATGATGGACCACCCAAACATTGCAAAGGTGCTAGATGCGGGTGAGACCGACGGAGGTAGCCCCTACTTCGTCATGGAGTTGGTCAAAGGAGTGCCGATTACCAAGTTCTGCGATGAAGGCAAACTGACGCCTAAGCAGCGACTCGAATTGTTCTTGCCCATCTGCGAGGCTATACAGCATTCCCATCAAAAAGGGATTATCCATCGAGACATTAAGCCTTCCAATGTCTTGGTGGCAATGTACGACGATCATGCGGTTCCGAAGGTAATAGACTTTGGCGTTGCCAAGGCCACGCAACGGTCGCTGGATGACACGGACATGATTACAGGTTTCGGCGCATTGGTTGGCACTCCGGAGTACATGTCGCCTGAGCAAGCAAGCCTCAATAACTTGGATATCGACACGCGATCCGACGTCTACTCTCTCGGCGTCCTACTGTATGAGCTGCTAAGTGGTCATACTCCCGTAGATCGCAAGAGCATGGAGAAAACGGCGATCTATGAAATACTTCGGATCGTGAGAGAGGTCGACCCACCGCTGCTCAGTGCCAAGTTAAGCTCCATCGACACGTTGCCAAGCGTCGCGGCCAACCGAAGGACCGAACCAAAGAAGCTGGCAACACAGTTTCGAGGAGAGCTCGATTGGGTATTGATCAAGGCATTGGAAAAGGACCGATCCCGAAGGTATTCCACTGCAAGCGGTTTAGCCCGAGACATCCAACGCTACCTGTCCGACGAAATTGTCGAGGCTCGACCTCCCAGTACTTTTTATACCCTGCAAAAACTGGTTAGACGAAACAGGGGGCAAGTACTCGCGGCCGGACTTATACTGCTCGCGCTTCTGGTCGGCATGGCTGGTACTACTTGGGGACTTATTCGCGCCGAACAACGACGCGTAGAGGCCGAAACAGCGCGAGCAGATGAAGCAGAACAACGCGAAATCGCGGAGTCTAACGAATCGAAAGCCGTATTGGCAAAGGAAGAGGAATCGCGGCAACGAGCGATCGCCGATGTTGAGAAACAACGCGCCATCGAATTTCGAGATAAAGCGCTCAACGCATTGCGAGCGACAACTGGTGAGGACGTCGAAAAACTGATCGGCGAAAAAAGTGAGTTAACTAAAAACGAAAGGGCGTATTTAGACGCCATTGCCAAGCGCTGGCAAGCCTTCGCAGCACAAGAAGGAACTGATCAGCAATCACGAGCGATCAGCGGTGAGGGTCGCTACCGAGTCGCTAGCCTCTGGGATCAACTTGGGCGTCGAGAAGATGCACTGCGGGAACATGAACAAGCCGAAAAGATCTACCAAGAATTGACCATTGAATTTCCACAAGTGACGTTGTATGCACAAAGTCTAGCCAACAACTACAACAACATAGGGTTGGTGCTAGATCATTTGGGAAGACGAGTCGAAGCACAAACAAAGATTCGCAAAGCTCTGAACATGCAAGAAAAACTGGTCAACCAGTTTCCAGCCGAGGCCGACTATCGTGCCGAATTGGCCCGAACTCACCATAATCTCGGGCTTGTAAGCAATGCACTTGGAAACAAGTTCGAAGCAATGGAAAGTTATCGGCAAGGTTTGGACATCGAGGAGAAGCTGTCGAACGAATTTCCGGAACGGGCCGATTATCGCAGACAGTTGGCTACTAGCCACAGCAACCTCGGAGTCCTTTTCGCTGACATGGGGAAGCATAAAGAGGCTCACGAGCAATACCGCAAGTCATTGGCAATCCGAGAGAAGCTAGCGGCCGATTATCCATCGGAGCGAGAGCACTTTACAACACTCGCTACCAGCTATAGCAACTATGGAAATTTACTTAGCAAATTTGGCCAACCCGCCGAGGCATTAAAACAGATCCGAAACTCAACTACGATCAAAGAAAAGTTAGCAACCGACTATCCTGGAGTGCCGGAATACAGCAGGAGCCTCGCGACCAGCTACAACAATTTGGGGTTGATGCTTCGCCCGATGGGAAAGTCAGCCGAGGCCATTGAACTGTTACGCAAGGCGTTGGCCATCCGGGAGAAGTTGGCCACGAATTTCCCACTGGAGCCGAAATTCCGTCAAGACTTAGCTGCCATTCACAACAACCTTGCAAATGCACTTCGTGAAGCAGAAAAATATGAGCTGGCTCTGGAGCAGCACCACAAAGCAGTAACCATACGGGAAAAATTGATGTCGGATTTTACTGCTATCCCAGAGTACCGAAAGAACGTAGCCGTAAGTTACGTCAACCTCGGGCAAGTTCTTCGGAAGATGGACAAGCCAACAGAATCCGAAGAGTACTATCGCAAGGCATTGTCGCTTTTTGAGAAGTTGACCACGGACTTCCCAGAATTGATATCCTACCGCGAAGACCTGGCCTCGACCTATAACAGCCTTGGAAGTCTACTCGCGGACTTGGACAAGCTTGAGGAGTCATTGGAACAGTATCGCAAGGCCATGGTTATTGGAGAAAAATTGGTAACGGAACACCCAGCCATTCCTGAATACAAAGTCGATCTTGGAGGCGCGTATGCGAACACTGCTATCAAGTTGCGTGAAGGGAATAGGCCAGCAGAAAGTCTTTTGTGGTTTCAAAAAGCGATCGACTTTCTCCGACCAGTCCATGAATCGGAAGCCAAATCTACCAAGTCAGAACGTTACTTAAGGAATTGTTACGAAGGGAGGTCGAAGGCTTATGACGAACTTCGAAAGTACACTGAAGCGGAAGATGATTGGAACAAGTACATCGAGCTTAGTCCGACGGAGAGCAAATACCGCTTGTTAACGAAACGGTGGAAAAAGTTGCTGCGAGGCGGTATGGTAAATGAAGCGATCGAGAGGATTTCCGAATTATCCAAATGGCCTACCGAGGACTCGGAATTGTGGTACGAATACGCGTGTGCCTATTCCCTCGCATCAGGCTTGCTTCCAGACAAGAAAAAAGAATATTCTGATCGGGCAATGGATTTGTTGACGGAAGCGGTGAAAGCTGGATACGATAACTCGAATCAACTGAATGTGGATTCCGATTTACGGCCAATCCGAGATCGAGACGACTTTAAGAAACTCGTCGCGGACGTGGAAGCGAAGCCAAAGAAGAAAAAACCATCCACCCCGAAGTCGGAGGCCAAGGATTGACACCCGCAGAATTGTTGCCGCTTGTATATGAAGAGCTGCGAAGGTTGGCATCTGTAAAACTGTCGCGCGAGCAGCCAGGGCAGACACTTGAAGCTACGGGATTGGTTCACGAGGCATGGTTGAAGTTGGCCGATGCATCCGTAGACTGGAACGACAAAACCCACTTCATTCGCGCAGCGGCAACGGCCATGCGACAAATTTTGGTGGACCGAGCCCGCTCAAAACTATCATCCAAACGTGGCGGTGACAACAACCGCATCGAGTTCATAGACCTCGCGGCGCCGATGCCCGACGCAGAACTGTTGTCTCTCGACCAAGCCCTGACTCGCTTAGCCAATATCAAACCCGATCATGCAAAGATCATCGAGCTACGCTATTTCGCCGGGATGAGCAATGATGAAGCCGCTGCTGCTATCGATGTCTCACCCGCCACAGGTCATCGTATGATGAACTATGCCAAGGCATGGTTAAAGGTTGATATGGCGTGAAGGGTAGCTAGTACTACAGCGCAACATGTGGCGGTTTTGCTCCGCAAAACCGGTTGGGCGTTTTGTTATGGCAGCCTCAACGCCATCCTGCTAGCTAGTCTGCAGAAGTCAGGTGCCTCCCC
>JBEBHM010000315.1:0-9435 GCA_040080875.1 Pirellula sp. | reverse complement strand
ACTCGGCAACGTGGTGTCGAATGGCAATTCAAGGTCGCAGATGCAAGGATAAAACTGCGATCCCTCTACCCCAAAATTAAAGTTGGATGAAGCACTAGGTAGGCGCTTTTACCACGAGCCTATTCACGATTGTTTTCACACCCAATTGCGCACGCAACGACTCTTGCGCTAGTTGTTTCAAGTAGTGCGTGGAGACGCAGCCGCTCAAAAGTAGCTCTCCCTGGTAATACTCGCATTCGATCAAACGTAATTCTGGATACCCGCTGGCAGCCAAACGGTCTTTGACTCCTCGGAGAATCGGATCGTCGTAGGAATCTTCTAAGATTCGTATCAGTGCGACTGAATTCGCCGAATGACTTCGGGTTGGTTGTGGACAAACTAATTGGCCTAGCACGTCGGTTTCCTCTATCAGTATTGAACAATGTGTGGGTGTGGCCAAACTCTTCGCGCGATCTGCCGCATCACAATTCCCTGCGAGTGCGTCGTCAAGGCTATCAATTGGGGTAGTGGAGGTTGTTAAACCTCCCAGTTCGCAGAGAACTTTAACAAGTTCCACTACCTTCACCCCTCAAAAAAGGATTGAAGACGCATTAGGCTTATTAGTCCATTAGTGCTGCAGAGTGCAATACACATACCAAAAATTGCTGATGTAGCGAAAATATCGGCAGCCAGGGAACACTCGGAACCTTGTTCACACGTAATCGAGCCATTGAAGGCTAAATGTGGGACCTAAGATGGTCTAAATGTTTGGTGTCTTGAAGGACCGAGTTGTTGAGTCGATGAATGGTCAGACCGATCGGTGCCAGATTGTTGCGCAGTCTGGTACCAAGTGACACGTTATTCAGGCACATTCTCGTTAGACGTTATGACCCATTTTGGGCGTCTTGGACCGGCACGCAAAATGCACGCATTGCAGATACTTCGCTCCACCGAGCAAGGAGATTATCCCACAAATCACTCGATTAATGAGCCTGAAACGCTAGCCGATCGATCATGAAACTCATAGGCTAGATGAAGGGACCGTCCGATTTGAAAGACCCCCGTGACCTTGGAGGCCGTCTCACTTTCGTCTCAAATCATTCGATGGCTTTGTGATGAGCCTGAGGCGCTAGCCGAGCTTTATGATCGATCGGCTAGCGCCTCAGGCTCAATTAAGCGAATGATGTGTAATATCGGAAAGCGAGACGGCCTCCTCGCGTCACGGGTGAATCAGGCTCACAAGCTATAACGGATCTTGCGTTTCCGTCGGTCAAGCCGGCTGGGGGCGAGAGGAGTGGGATGATTTTAGCTGTTAGCCTTCTGCTCCAGTTGGACAAGCGGGCTGGGGCCATGACAATATTTAGGGGAACAGAAGCAGCGACTCGAAGAACGGGGTCAATACCGATTAATGAACCCCCAGCCTCTGGCTCAAGTCAAAAAACATCAATGGAACGCACATGGCTCAGTCAGATACGACACACACACCGCACACTCCAGGGGCCACATACCGACGGGTGTTGCAGATTTTAGGTGATGCACTTCGTCGCATTTGGACTTGGCTATTCCTCCTGGCGAGTGTTCTGGGGGTCGCAGTTCTCTTGATGATTTTTGCTGGGGTATTTCATCCCAAGGTGGATGGGCATGTTTCTCGTCGACATAAGCCTATCCCAACCGGTGCCGAGTTTGCCGAGGTAGTCGAATTGATCCAGCCAAGATACGAGTCCGCCATCGGCGCGGTCAAGCCCGTACACGAAGCTAACATTGCGTCAAAGATCCTCGCGCGTGTGCTCGAGGTGAACGCGACCGCCGGCCAACGAGTTCGTGCAGGCGCAGTGCTCGTCAAGCTCAACAACGAGGAGCTTTTGTCTCGCGTCCGGCAGGCCGAAGCGGATCGCGATGAGATGGTGGCGCAATTGCAATTGGCGAAGATCGAAGCGGATAGGGCAAAACAACTGATCGCGAGCAACTCCATCTCCCGTGCTGAGTACGACACGGCCATGACCCGCGTTCAGACCACACAAGCCGGTGTGGATCGCACGACGCGCGCGGTTGAGGAGTCCAATGTTTACCTCGACTATGCGACCGTGCTCGCCCCTTTCGATGGAATTGTAGTTGATAAAGTGGTTCAAGCCGGGGATACCGTTGGGCCGGGACAGACGCTTGTGTCTCTCTACGATCCAAGCAAGATGCAGTTGGTTGCCAACGTCCGCGAGTCGCTGGCCATGAAGCTCATCGCAGGACAGCAGTTGACTGCTCGAATGGAATCACTCGGACTCGAATGCCAGGCAACGATCAGTGAGATCGTGCCCAAAGCGGATGTTTCAAGCCGTTCCTTTGAGGTGAAAGTCACTGGCCCGTGCCCAGCCGGAGTCTATAGCGGCATGTTCGGAAAACTGCTGGTGCCGCTCGAAGATGAACGAATCCTGCTCGTTCCATCCAGTGCGATCCAGCACGTCGGCCAACTAACGTTGGTTCAAGTCGATGTGGATGGCGAACTCATGCGTCGATACGTCTTGCTAGGCCGGACGTTCGATGACCAACTCGAGGTGCTCTCCGGACTAAGGGCGGGTGAGAAAGTTCTTGTTGCCGATCAAGGAACGGAAGGATCACTTTGAACACCCGCACGTCGAACGCATCTCACGGCGCCAGCGATCCGTTGACGTCGTTGGTCCGAGTATTCCTAGAATCCAATCTATCTATCATTTTGATTCTCTTGTCGTTAATCGTCGGAGTGGCTGCACTCTGGATCACACCGCGCGAGGAGGATCCGCAGATTGTGGTTCCGCTGGCCGATGTCTATGTCAATTTTCCTGGACATTCTGCCGCCGAAGTGGAGCAGTTAGTCGCTTCGCCTCTTGAACGAATGCTCTATCAGATCGATGGCGTAGAGTACGTTTATAGTATGTCTCGCGACGACACGGCCATCATCACCGTTCGATTTTATGTTGGCCAAGATCGCGAGCGCAGCCTGGTCAAGCTCTTCAAAAAACTAAATGAAAACGCTGAAGCCATTCCACCGGGCGTAACCGGTTGGGTGATGAAACCGGTTGAGATCGATGACGTCCCCATCGTGACCTTGGCTGTAACGGGAGCCAATGATGATAGTTTTGTATTACGACGGGTATCCGAAGAGGTCGTCGAACGCTTGGCAGTCGTTCCCAAAGTCAGCCGAGCTTTTTTAATCGGGGGCCAATCGCGAGTCATTACCGTCGAACTCGATCCGGATCGTTTGCTCGCGTATCAAATGGGAATCGTCGATGTTCGCAATGCGGTCGAAATGTCGAATGTTGCAAGTCCAACAGCAACGATTTCGCGTCGGGATCAATCATTCGAGGTAGCAGTCAAACCGCACCTTCATTCCGAAGCGGACGTCGGTGAATTGGTCGTAGGGGTCTTCGATGGTCGACCGGTCTTTTTGAAAGACGTTGCCGTTGTTAAGGATGGACCGGACGAAACGTCCGATTACGTACGACATGGATGGGGAGCAGCCCGTGCATTCGAAAAACACGAATCGACACCCGGTTGGTTGATCGGCTCAAGCCACACCGAACCAGCCGCAAGTTCGGATACAAAAAATCGGGACATCGACGCATCGCGGCCTTCCGTCGCGATCGCGATCGCGAAGCAGAAGGGAGCCAACGCAGTTCATGTGGCTGAAGCGGTGATGCGAGAAGCCAATCGACTACGGAATGAAGTCTTGCCAGACGACGTCGAGCTGATTGTGACTCGAAACAATGGCATCGTCGCGAACGACAAAGTGAACGAGCTCATCGAGGCTTTGGGCGTGGCCATCATCATCGTGGTGCTACTCCTGACATTTGGCTTGGGATGGCGAGAGGCGTTGATTGTCTCTGTAGCAGTGCCTGTCGTTTTTGGTTTGACTTTGGCTGTCAATCTACTCTTTGGCTACACCATCAACAGAGTGACACTTTTTGCGTTGATCTTGGCTCTTGGCCTTTTGGTCGATGATCCGATCGTGGATGTTGAGAACATTGCGAGGCACTTTGAGCAAAGAAAACGAGCCACGCGAGCGATCGTCTTGGATGCGGTGGCAGAGATTCGGCCTCCACTGATCAGCGCTACGCTCGCGGTTATTGTAAGTTTCCTGCCCATGTTCTTCATCACGGGTATGATGGGTCCGTACATGTCGCCGATGGCTCTCAACGTGCCAGTGGCTATGCTGATGTCGATGTTCGTCGCCTTTACAATCACCCCATGGTTATCCTTTCACGTCTTGAGCTGGGGCAAACATCATGCCTCTGATGAGCCTTCAACACAACGATTGGGTGAAAGCGATACTGCGGTGTCGCACGGAGAAGCCTACGATCCTGCGGTAGTCCAAAGAACGTTACTTTATCGATTTTTCAAGCCGCTGATGACTCCGCTCTTGCGTACCAGGCTCCGAGCCGTTCTTTTTCTCGTTTTCATGGCAGGCTTGACGGCTGGCGCGATGTCGCTCGGCCTGCTCCGAATGGTCCCGCTCAAGATGCTACCGTTCGACAACAAGAACGAAATCTTGTTTCTGCTGGACATGGATGAGGGAACGACTCTCGAACGGACGGACGCGGTCGTTCGACGCCTCGAGTCGGTGTTGGCAATCCAACCCGAGGTCATCAACTATACGACCACCGTGGGTACGGCAGGTCCGATCGATTTCAATGGGATGGTGCGACACTATTATTTGCGGAATGGTGATTTTCAGGCTGAGATTCGTATTAATTTGGTCGGTAAAAAAAATCGCGTGCAACAGAGTCATGCGATCGGTCTCCGCCTGCGCGATGAACTGGAGAGCATTGCTCGGGCCGAGAACGCTCGCTGTCAGATCGTCGAATTGCCACCAGGCCCACCCGTACTCGCATCGCTGGTCGCCGAGGTTTACGGTCGTGATGGGAGCGATTACCGAGATATCCTTCGATCCGCTACGACCGTCGCGGATCGCTTGCGGCGCGAACCTGGAGTTGCTGAAGTAGACGACATACGCGAAGCCACTGTCGGGCGCTGGGTGTTCGAACCCGATCAAGACAAGGCTGCGTTGGCAGGCATCTCCGTGTCGGACATCGCCAGCGCAATTCAGATCGCGATCCAAGGTGATCAGCGAAGCCAGTTGCGCATCGAGGGAGAACGCAATCCGTTGAAAGTGACCGTACGACTGCCGAGAGCATTGCGGTCCAGCCAGGCAGACCTGTCCCAATTAAGCTTCAAGAACAAACAGGGACAGTTGTTGCCGCTCCGTGAAATCGGGCAATGGCGAGAGGAGCAGGTCGGTCAAACCATCTACCACAAGAACTTGAAACGCGTTGCCTATGTATTTGCAGAGTGCGTGGGGCGCCCGCCTGCCGACTGCGTAATCGACATCCTCAGCGATCAACTGCCCAGCGGTCCGGAAATGGTCGAAGAAAAAACGCCTCGGCCGATCGCAGAGAGAACATTCATCGCTCGCGGCAGTGGGATAAAATGGAGAGTCCCAGATGGAATGACTGTGGCGTTTGCGGGTGAAGGGGAATGGAAGATTACGTTGGACGTGTTTCGCGACTTGGGGCTAGCGTTCGCGGCCGCGATGCTCATGATCTACATTATCTTGGTTGCCCAGATGGGATCGTTTTTGGTGCCCATCGTCGTGATGCTCGCCATACCGCTCACTGCTCTTGGAGTCATGCCCGGATTCTATTTGCTCAATACCATGCTCAGTCACCCTGTCGGGAACTATGCGGATCCCGTTTACTTTACGGCCACTGCCATGATCGGCATGATCGCGTTGTCGGGGATCGTGACGCGCGATTCGATCATCCTGGTGGATTTCATGCAACAGTCGGTCGCACGAGGCAGACCCTTGTTTGACGCGATCTTGGAAAGCCGGGTGGTTCGACTCCGTCCGATCTTGTTAACGGCGAGCGCGGCATTGCTATCGGCCATCCCGATCACACTCGATCCGATCTTTTCAGGGTTAGGATGGTCTTTGATCTTCGGATTGATCGCCTCGACTCTCTTTACCTTGTTCGTAATTCCCGTTACGTATTGGTTGCTGTATGCCGTCGACTCGAAAAAACAGTGACAAGGAAGGGGGCAACACAACGGGTGATCTGCCCTCTGTCATCGCTTTGCTGGGCAGCGACACGCATACCGGATTGAGCCAAACGGAGGCTGCCAGTCGGCTTGCACGCGCAGGGAAAAACGTCTTGCAAATGGCCAAGTCGATTCCCTGGTGGAAACGATTCGCAGCCCAGTTTCAAAGTCTCATCATCGGCCTATTGGTTGCCGCTGCAATCATCGCAGGTCTGCTGGGTGATTGGATCGATACAGCGGCAATCTTGGCCATCGTCGTCATGAACGCCATCCTCGGCTTTGTTCAGGAACAACGAGCCCATCAGGCGATGGTAGCATTGAACCGGTTGTCCGCCCCGCTTGCACGAGTCAGGCGAGATAGCGTTCTGAAGATGATCCAAGCCGAGGAGCTGGTGGTCGGCGATATCATTCAATTGGAAGCTGGGGATCGCTTGCCCGCCGATGCGAGACTCGTTGAGGAATATGGGCTGCAAACTTTGGAGTCATCGTTGACCGGCGAATCCACGCCGGTATTCAAGCGAGCCGACGTCACGCTCCCACCCAACACGCCCCTTGCAGAACGCATCAATTGCCTCTTCGCGGGAACGACGATCACTGCCGGTAAAGCGACCGCAATCGTGACGGCGACAGGGATGAACACCGAAATCGGTAGCATCGCGAGACTCCTTCAGGATACGGCATCGGAGCAGACCCCATTGCAACGTCAGTTGACGAGGCTCGGACAGGTTTTGGTCAAGGTCTGCTTGTCGCTGGTGTCCGTGATCTTTGCAATTCAATGGCTGAGAGGTGGGAGTCTCGTCGAAGTCATGCTGACCAGTGTTAGCCTAGCAGTTGCGGCTGTTCCCGAGGGACTACCAGCCGTCGTGACGGTGACGCTGGCCATTGGCATGCAACGCATGGCCAAGCGAAACGCATTGATCCGCAAGTTACCGAGTGTCGAAACGCTTGGGTGTGTCACCGTCATTTGTACCGACAAGACGGGGACGCTGACTCGAAACGAAATGACCGTTCGAAAACTGTGGGTCGTTGATCGTTCCTGGCGTGTCGATGGCGAAGGCTATTCGCCTCAAGGCCACATCCACACGATCGAGTCGTCCACCGATTCACCGGATTCTGGTCGCAACCAAGAGGCGTTCTCGAAGCTCTTGCTTTACGCCGATAGTTGCAACAACTCGCAGTGGTCGCAAGATTTCGAATCAGAAAAAGCGAACATGGTGGGTGATCCGACGGAAATCGCGCTCAAGGTGGTGGCCGCCAAGGCGGGAATCGTCTCTGGCTGGTCTCTCGATGATTTGGTTCACGAAAATCCGTTCGAATCCAATCGAAAGCGAATGTCACAAGTGTATCGCGAACAAGACGGGTCATTGATCATGATCGTCAAAGGAGCGCCTGAGGCGATGCTCGCGGTTTCAACCAGATTGCTCCAAGGCGATTTAGTGACACCCATGCAAGCCGAGCATCGTCGACGAGTGCTTGAACGAAGCTCGGAAATGGCCGCAGAAGCGCTACGAGTATTGGCCATCGGATTTCGCAAGGTGGTGGCTACGCGCGAGGATATGCAATCCGAATCGGAGTTGATTTTCGTTGGTCTCATCGGAATGCTCGATCCACCTCGCCCGGAAGCACGTGAGGCCGTCGAGCGTTGTCGCAATGCCGGTATTCGACCGATCATGATTACGGGCGATCATCCCAACACGGCCATCGCCATTGCGAATGCGGTTGGCATTGCGAACACAGTGGGTATGGCGAACACAGTGGGCATTGCGAACACGGTGGGTATGGCGACCGCGGGCGACGTAGCGAACACAGGCAACACAGATGCGTCCAGGAGTCGCGTTATGATCGGCTCTGACATCGACGGGCAATCCGAGCAAGATCTTGCGTCGCAAATCATGAATTATTCCGTGATAGCACGTGTGAGTGCCGAACATAAACTGCGGGTGGTGAAAGCTTGGAAGAGCCATGGGCATGTGGTGGCCATGACTGGGGATGGAGTCAACGATGCACCGGCGGTCAAGGCGGCCGACATTGGGGTCGTGATGGGAATCACCGGGACCGATGTGGCCAAAGAGGCGGCCGATATGGTATTGACCGATGACAATTTTGCATCGATTGTCAGCGCGGTCGAGGAGGGACGCGGCATTTATGAGAACATTCGCAAGTTTCTTCAGTTCCTGCTTGCTAGCAACTCGAGCGAAGTCATGTTCATGTTTGCTGTTTCGGTGATTGGATGGCCTTCGCCGCTCTTGGCGATTCAGATTCTTTGGATCAATTTGGTAACCGATGGTATTCCGGCGCTGGCGTTGGCAAGCGAACCGTTGGGAAAGGACTTGATGAAACGACCTCCACGCCCGGTCAACGAACCGATTCTGAACTGGAATAACGGCCGAACGATCTTGGTCCACGGACTGCTTATGGCCATCGTTTCGATAGTTGGCTTTGCATGGTTTTATCAAGGGGAGGCGGCCAATTTAGACGAAGCTCGCGCAGTGGCTTTTTGTGTCTTGACCTTTTCGCAAATCTTTTACTCGATGGCGTGTCGCGACCTAGAGCGGATCATGCCTAGTGTAGGAGTGTTTTCGAACCCGCTGTTAGTGGTTGCGATGCTTGCTTCGATTGCGATTCAAATCCTAGCGATTGCATTTCCGTGGTCTGCCAAAATCTTGGGGTTACAAGCAATGCCCTGGTCCGATCTTCCGTTGATACTTGTACTGAGTCTGATCCCAGTCACATTGGTGGAGGTCAAGAAAATATTTACTTCGCTCGCAAACACGCGAACACCCATGAAAGTGTCTGAAAAATTTCCCTCAACCCTCAACCCGGAACAATGAAGTGTCCAGCGAAGCACCTGTCAGTCGTTTCGAACGACGAAGGTGGCGAGGATTCGACCAAGCTCAAGGGTTATGTCAAGCTTGGTATTGCGTGCGAGAGCGATACGTGGCGACGAGCTGCCGATTTCCGGTCGATCGCGGGTGTCTGGTGAGCGATTACGAGTTGGTTTTCAATCTGCGTACTTTCAAGAGGGATTTTCGGAAGCACGTCGTTTCGAGCATTCGGGAAAAAAAGTCTGTCGTTCGATGATCCGGCGGAAAGAGACGCTTACTTGGATCGGGTGTGTGCAGCGGATACGGCGTTAAAGTCCCGAGTGCAAGCGCTGCTTAAGTCGTATGCGATGTCGGATTGTTTGGATTCCATGCCCGAACAAGTGCATTCGCTCATCCGCGAAGAATTTAGCAGCCTGCCCATCGATACTCGCTTTGGTCCATATCGAGTTTTGGAATTGCTTGGCGAAGGTGGGATGGGTGAAGTCTATTTGGCAGAAAACGTCGAGGACCGAACAGCAACTCATGTCGCCTTGAAAGTCATTAAACTCGGGATGGACTCGCGTCAGGT
>JBEBHM010001046.1:0-2488 GCA_040080875.1 Pirellula sp. | reverse complement strand
GTTTACGAAGCTCAAGTCGGTGTCGGAAGAAGGAGAGCCTCTGCTCGACCGCTCGATGATTTTGTTCGGTACCAACTTCGGCAATGCCGACGCGCACGTCTGTACGAATCTGCCGACGCTTTTTGCCGGGGGAGGCTTCCAGCACGGCCAGCACATCGCGTTCGATGCGTACCGAAACTACCCGCTAGCAAATCTATTCGTCTCAATGCTGCAGCGAATGGGACTGGAAGCCGACCGCTTTGCAACGAGCACTGGCACGATGCGGGGCTTAGAAATGGGCTGAGGCCCGAAGTAATCCGATACTGTCGTGGTCTTCGCAAACGGTCGTTCGCTTTGATAAGTGACGATTAACTCACATGATCTTGATTGACAGGGCAAACAACTAGCCCAAATTCCCCAACTAGATTTTTGAAATATTTTTTGTGGTGTTCTTGATTGGGGATGATGGGTCGTGTGGTATCCGTTGCATCCCTTAGGATGGTGGAAATCCCCGAAATCAAATGTAGTGAGAATTCGGGTGGTCTTGTGGCTGCGATTTCCGTGGTTAGCTTGGTGAGTTATGTATATCCGCCAGCAGTTCAAAACGGTCGCAGGAGAACGTAAGGCATATTGGGCTCTTGTCGAATCGGTACGTACCGAACGAGGACCGCGACAGAAAGTCGTGTCGTGGCTCGGAGCGCTCGACGAGGCTGGCAGACTTGGCGTACTGCAAGCTGCATCAAGTCAGGTTCAGCATTCGGCCAAGCCTCAACCTGTGCTAAAACAACAAGCCCTCTTTGAGTATGAAGACGAGCCGATTGAGCCGAAATGGGTTCGTGTTAACGCAAATGCCGTTCGTGTTGAAAATAGTCGTCAGTTCGGTGGTCCGTGGCTCGCTTTGAAGATCATTGAACAACTCAAACTCGACGATTTCTTGGACAAACACCTGCCTCAAGGAAAAGAGCACATCCGATGGTCTTTGACATCCATGATTCTCGTCATTGCGAGGTTGCTCGATCCTTCGAGCGAACTCTACGTTTCTGAGCAATGGTATCCAAAAACCGCTCTACCAGATTTGCTTGGCGTTCCTGCGGGTCGTGTTGATGACAATCGCTTGTACCGGGCACTTGATGAGCTTCTACCGCATAAAGAGGAATTGGAAATTCATCTCAAGAATCGAATGGGTGAGCTTTTTGATATCGAGTATGACTTGCTGCTATACGACGTTACAAGCACCTTCTTTGAAGGACAGTGCCTGGGCAATCCGTTGGCCAAGCGAGGATACTCACGTGACCAGCGTAGCGACTGTAAACAAGTCTGCATTGGGTTGGTTGTTACACGATGCGGAATGCCTTTGGGTTATGAGGTTTTCGCAGGAAATACTGTGGATGTGACGACCGTAAAGGGCATTGTTGAGATGATGGAAAAGCGATACGGAAAATCGAACCGTATCTGGGTAATGGATCGCGGCATGACGTCCGAAGACAACCTGGAATTCTTGCGGCAAGAGAACCGTCGATACATTATCGGCACGAACAAAGCGTTGCTCAAAAAGTTCGAACAAGAACTGCTCAAAAAAGACTGGACCACGATTCGCGACGGCATCGAAGTCAAGCTGTGCAAGATGCCCAAAGAAGAGGATGCGGAAAATACGGACGACGTGACTGAGACGTTCATATTATGCCGTAGCCAAGACCGGAAAGAAAAGGACAAAGCCATCGTCCAACGGGCTGCCGAAAAGATCATGGAGCGACTCGAGTCCATGAAAGCTCGATGTGAAAAGCAGAACCGTAGTCCCTTGATTGTTTCGCGCGAGATAGGCAGACTACTCGGACAGAACACAAGAGCATCGCATTTGTTCGAAATTAATGTCTTGATGAAAGACAAGAAGTTCGCGTTGATCGAGTGGAAGAAGATCAAACCGGCAACCGACTGGCATGAACTAAGTGATGGCTGTTACCTTCTGCGAACAAACGTCAATGATTGGAGCGACGAAGACCTGTGGAAGGCCTACATCCAGTTGACTGAGGCAGAAGATGCATTCCGAATCCAAAAATCAGATTTGAGCATCCGCCCGGTCTGGCATCAAAAAGAAGAACGTGTTCGAGCGCATATCTTCGTGTGCTTTTTGTCGTACGTACTTTGGAAGACGCTTGGTCAACAATGCAAACGAGCGGGGCTGGGAGACGAACCGCGTCGAGTCCTATCGGAGTTATCCGAGATCAGACTAATCGACGTGGTTCTTCCCACGGACGGTGGTCAAGAAATACGAACAAGCTGCGTTACACGACCAACAGAGCATCAAAGGATTCTGCTAGACAATCTTGGACTTAAGTTACCAACTCGAATTCGCACACGCGAAATGTAGTGAGAAAAAAATGATGCATACCCAGTCTTTTTCCACTTACGAGCCAAGTTGTTGGGGAAGTTGGGCTAGTTCGGTGGCGCCCTGCGCGCCGTCCCAGTTGTAAATGACATTATTGCGGAAATCCAAGAGACAGGCGTCCGG
>JBEBHM010000314.1:0-9450 GCA_040080875.1 Pirellula sp. | reverse complement strand
GTAGTTTTTCCTCTTCGACATCCGAGTTCGAAGCGGAAGCGGTGGCGGTGGCGGTTGCAACTGATGAATCTGTGCGACCTGAGGAATCCGTACGAAAAGTAAATCCACTGGTCCCATTCGACGTGCTGTAAGTCGTGGTGGCGGGTTCCTGTGCAATCAACCAGCAGCTAAATGATCCGGTTGCGAGCATTATGCTGACAAAGCTGTACATGATGTTTCGTTTCATTTGGTTTCCTAAGCGTAAAGTGATACTAATCGAAATGGAGTTGGGTTGTGAACATGAACGAGTTTGAGTAGGCCTACGGATATTGTCGTTCCCATGCCTTCATGGCTTGATCGAGACTCCGAATATCCGCATTCCATGGATCCGAAACAGGAGGTGGATCGGATTGCATGAATGAGCGATCCAAGGAGTCAGCAATCGACTTTGCGACGTTGATGCCATCATGGCTCCAAAGCGGAACCGAACTTGTCTCGATTGCGATCGACTCAGATTTAGCGGTCGAAGTTTCTGTAGATTCAGTTTCTGCGGACGGCTTTTCATTGGGACTGGACGGACTGAACCGGGGCAGGCTCGCGAGGGTGGCTAGCACTGCGACGGTCGCAATCGCCAAGAAAAGCCATTGCAGTGGACCAGAGCGAGGAGTTGCCGCTTTTTGGAACGATGAATCGTCGTAGAACTCGCGTTTAGGCAACTGAGACGGAACTGGGTTTTGAATATAAGCGATCTCTTGCTCAAGGAACGTCGCAACGCTCGTCGCATTTTCGAAGCGCTGGGTGGCTTGCTTTGAAAGCAGTTTGAAAATGAATTTTTCGAGCCAATCTGGCAAAGTTGGTGATTGCTCATGCAGCGATCGGGGCGAATCGTGAACGACGCGTTGCATTGATCCATAAATCGACGTCGAGCGAAACGGTGAGTGGCCCGTGCACATCGCATACATCACGCACCCAAGGCTAAACAAATCGGAGGATCCCGTGCAGAGTTCCCCTTTGACTTGTTCGGGCGACATGAACTGAGGGGTACCTGCGATAAAGCCGCTGCGCGTATGGCTCGCCTCGCTGCTGACGCGGGCCAATCCGAAATCGGTTACACGAACACGTTCGGTTCCTCGATCCAATAGTACGTTCGCCGGCTTGATGTCTCGGTGAACAAGTCCGCACTCATGAGCGGCGGCGAGTGCCAACGCGATCTGCCGTGCTATTTGCAAAATCGAAATCAAGTCGAGCGGGCCATGCTGCCGAATGCGTGCTTCAAGAGTTCCTCCTGGGATGTATTCCATCGCGAAGTAAGGGAGTCCACGATGCGTATCGACGGCATAGACCGGCACGACGTGTTCATGCGAAATCGCAGCCATAGCCCGCGCTTCTAGTCCAAAGCGATGCTGAGCGGCTCCGACACTTGCCAGCGCCGGATCAAGCACTTTGATGGCAACATTGCGATGGAGCGCTCGATCCAACGCGCGAAAGACAATCCCCATACCTCCCCGACCGAGCACACCTTGAACTTCATAATTGCCGATGCGTCCGAGAAAGTCTGGGTCATCGGTTGGAGACAGGATCGATAAATCGATGTTGTGACGCTCAGCCCCGGGCGCCCCTGGGGCATCGGGCGACCCAGGGACATCGGGCGACCCTGCGGCATCGGGCAATCCTGCGGCTTGAGACAACCCGGAGATCGAATAACCGGAGGATGCATTCCACCGTGAATCTTGACATTCGCGAGGGGACCACTGAGCAATCTCGATGGAGCTGGATAGCAGTTTGCATGAGAGCTCTACCAAATGCTCACCGCCTGCGGCATTGACGAGTTGACTTTGGCAAAAGGTACAGCTCGACAAATGTTCTTCGAATCGAACGGTTTCGTCATCGCTCAATTCATCGAGGAGCATTCTGCTGGCGAGGTTTGAATCACACGGCATCATGAATCTGCTCCATTCCCATTCGACAGTGCATCGAGCGATTCGATCGCTTGTTTTAGCTTGGCAAGGATTCGGCATTTGGCCGAATAAACTGTCCCGACTTTCATCATCAACTCTTGACCGACGATGTCCGCAGATTTGCCCTCAACGGCAGTTCGCCAAAAGGCGATCCAGTGCTGGGGGTTGACTTCATCTTGGACCTTGGCTGCGGCACAATAGAATTTCCACCGTTGTTCATCGTCATGCGATTCGGTGGCGGTCGCCTTGGTGTCGGCAGTCGCATTGGTCAGATGATCGAATCCGCTTCCGCCCATTCCGCGACCGATGCGAGAACGCTTTCGAGTGATTTGCAAAGTGACTCGCCGAGCCGCTTCCGCCAACCATGCTCGAAAGCTACCACAACGATTGGAAGATTGCCATGTCGCGGCCGCTCGATGTACAGCTAGCAAAACTTCCTGAACGACATCCAACGCTTCGTCGGGATGCAATCCGCGACTTCTCGCAAATCGATAGATTGGCTGCTGATAGTGCTGTTCAAAGTAGGCCCATGCGTCTTGGTCGTCTCGATCCGACAACCGACGGATCAAGCTTAGTCGCGTTTCAGGCCACGGTGACATGATTTATCTCGTTCAGTTTGCAATTCCATCTCACGATGATAAATGCTACCGGAACGGAAAACCTTGCACGAACTTTACGCCCAAAAAGAAGTGATTTGCTGATTGTCAAAGAAAACACGGGGAGGAGGCGTCCAATCGTGACGCCACCATTCAAAGAACATGAACAGGCATGCAAAGAACATAAAGATGGTCGCGAGGATCATCATCATGGTATAGACGTTGAATTGATGCTTAGCCGACATTTTTTTTCTTCAAGTACTGAGTCAGAGGAAAATCGAAGGGACGATCCGAGGTGTTGCACGCCAGTCCGAGGCGTGAGAACTAGTTCACTCTCGCCGCGACTTTGTCGCCAGCTTGGATGTAGCCCTTGCGAAACGACGCTAAGATCTTTCCGGTGGCCTGATCGTCCTTGACATTTCGAATCTGAATGCGACCTAGATATTGGGATCCTCGAAAGACTTCCAAGTTATGACCTTCGCGCAATCCGTCGTCTTTTCCGACGGAGATCACGACCGACTGGTCACTGCCTACATGGAGCACTTCGCCACGCAAATCGGAAGGAGGAACATCGTCAGGGTCGCGAACGCCAGCAACCTTCAACGCGGCAGCTTGTGTTTCCGATTTCGCTTGAAAGAAAGTAGCGTCTTGTTGTAACTGAGCTATTTGGGTCCTCAAATCTTGTTCGACGCTCTGAAGACCATGGTATTTGTCGGTAAGGCTGATAAATCGACGAAGATGTTCGTTTCGATCTGCGATGACTTTATCCAAATCGACTTTGAGCGCATCATTGGTGCGATTCAATATCGACACGCGTTCTTGGGCAGCACCCAATTGTTGTGTTTGTGCAGTAAGGGTTGCCGCCTTGTCGTTCAATTCTTTGTTGGCTTGTAATAACTGGTCTTTGGCCGTATCCAACTGGGTTTGAAGAGCTGCCAGCGCAAGTCTTCGAGAGGCGATTTCCTGGGCGCGAGACGTTTGCAGTTCCTCGACTCGCTTCTTGAGCTCGTCGATCGTAGTCTCAAGCTGCTTGGCTTGGGTTTGATAGCCAGCCAGTTTAGATTTGTGCTTGATGTGTGATGCATTAACTGCCAACGCAGCAAAAAAGAAAAGGAGGCTTAAACAAAGAACCGAAAATGTAAATACTTTGCCGAGGAGTGTCATGTGTCATCCGCAGAGATTAGCGACCAAGCTGGTTGAAAAGCAAGTACTTTGATCCATCCGTGGAGCCAATCGAAACTTGTGTGGTCTGAAGACGACTGACCACCAGCTCCGAGTATAGTTAGCCCAAAACCACCCTGTCAACGAAACCTCAAATTTTGCATGGTTTCGCGGTGGCCTGCGGCTACCGCGAATTGTCGGCAGTACGGATAAATCGATCGCGAGGATTATTCCATGTGGAAGCTTCGCTCCGCGAAGCGAGTTCCAGGACGAAGGGACGCGAACCCAGGTCGCGGAGCGACCTGGCCACAAAAAAAGCCCTGAGCAATGGCTCTGGGCTTTTTTTGTATTGATGCGTGAGGACCGATTAACGTTTGGAGAACTGCACTCCGCGTCGTGCACCGCGAAGGCCGTATTTCTTGCGTTCCTTCATTCGCGAATCGCGTGTTAGGAAACCGTCATCTCGTAGTGGGGGGAAATTCTCTTCGCTCATACTTACCAGGGCACGGGCCAAGCCCATTCTGACGGCGCCGGCCTGGCTGATGGTTCCGCCGCCATTCACACGAATAAACACATCCACTTTATCGCGGTGCGCCACATGATCGAGGGTCTCGAGGACCAGCCGGCGTTCGGATTCGTTGACGAAATAATTGTCGAATTCGCGATCGTTGACCGTAATCTTGCCCGCACCTGGCTTGATTCGGACGCGAGCCACTGAGCTCTTGCGTCGTCCTGTACCAAGGCAATCACCGCTTATTTTGTCTTTTTTGCCTACAAACATTGTCTAATACCTGAGGGTGTATTCGCTCGAAAGTGTGGTTTTGCTAAGCCTTTTGGCCGTAGGTTACTGGAACCGGCTGCTGTGCTTGATGGGGATGATCTGGGCCAGCGTAAACCTTGAGTTTTGCAAGCATGTGTCGTCCAAGTGCGTTCTTGGGAAGCATTCGTTTGACCGCCATGATCACCAAATCCTCGGGTTTGCGCTCGAGACGTTCGGCGTAGCTTTCGAGTTTTTGTCGGTGATAGCCGTTGTACCACGCATAATGACGAACACTGAGCTTGTTGCCAGTCATGACAACTTTTTCAGCGTTCACCACGACAACGAACTCACCCGTATCCACATGTGCGGTGTACTGAGGTCGGTGCTTGCCCATAAGTACCATGGCGATATCGCTGGCAAGTCGTCCGAGGATGCATTCGGACGCATCCACGAGATACCATTTTTGTTCGACTCGGCCTGGTTTGGCTACGTACGTTGTTGGTTGTGCTACCATCGATATTCCCTGTGGGCTTTCCAAAAAACGATGAAACCAGCGAAATCAACTGGTTTCTTGGGCAGTTTTCCAGCAAAAAGCCGTAATCGCAAAATTTGTGAGGGGCAGAGTATATCGGTCGAAACCACGCATCACAAGTGCTTTTATCCCGGCTGAAGTACGGTTTTTTGCCATTCCAGTCAGACTGCGAGCGATAACATGGGGGGGCTGGGGAAAAAATAAGGTGTACCGGGTTTGCCGAATCGCTTGTATAAACAAAGTCCGATAAGTGGGTAAGGCGTGCGTTCCTAGTTGCTTCAAAGGGAAATATTTGTGTTGGATTTGACCCGTTTACACGCTCCGTTCAATCCGCCAAAGTCCACGCTTGTCGATGTGCTTCGGTATTGGGCGAATGCAAGGCCTAACAAGGTTGCGTTCTACTACACCGACGGGGAAACGGATGACGATACCTCGACGACGTACGCAGAGCTGGACCATGCTGCCCGAGCAGTGGCCGTCAAGATTCTCGAAAGCAATCGACCGGGCTCGCGAGGCTTGTTGCTCTATCCGCCAGGTGCCGATCAATTCGTGGTCGGGTTCTTTGGTTGCCTCTACGCAGGATGCGTGTGCGTCCCTGCTTACCCACCGCGCCGCAGCCGCAAGGGGGCACGAATTCAAGGGATCGCGCAGGACTGTCAGGCTGAATTCGCGCTGACCACCAGCGACACGATCGCTCAGATCGAAAAAGACCATTCGACCAGCCAAGAAACTTCTTCCATGAAGTTGATCGCGACCGACAAAGTCGACCGATCGTTGGCAATTCAGTTTTCCGAAATGCCTATACCGCCATCCGATTTGGCGGTCCTTCAATACACTTCGGGTTCGACTGGGCAACCCAAGGGGGTCATGCTAACCCACGCCAACCTCATCCGAAACAGCGAGATGATCGCAGTGCTCTTTGACGAATCGAGTCACGGAGTAGGGGTGAGTTGGTTACCGATGTACCACGACATGGGGCTCGTTGGAGGAGTTCTCTCGCCGATGTACATGGGGGTCAGTATGGCTTTGATGAGCCCAATGTCCTTCATGCAACGTCCCTATCGGTGGTTGCGGACCATAACCAAGTACAAGGGAACGACGAGCGGTGGTCCAAACTTCGCGTATCAACTTTGTGTGGATAAAGTCACCGACGAAGAGATGCAAGGCTTGGATTTGAGTTCGTGGTCCCTTGCGTTCAATGGCGCGGAGCCGGTGCGGGCAAGTACACTCGAACAGTTCAGCCGAAAATTTGAGCGAGTCGGGTTTTCACATACATCGCACTTTCCGTGCTACGGCATGGCCGAAACCACGTTGATTGTTACGGGAGGGCCTCGTCAAACTCCGCCGGTGATCAAACATTTTGATGGGCGCCGAATGGACGCTCGCATGGTCAAGTCGGTAGACGAAGAAGCAACCGATTCGAGGGCCTTGGTTGGATGTGGTCGAGCGACGCCCAATGAAACCATCCTCATCGTCGATACCGAAACCCTACGTCCGTTGCCGGATAATTCGATCGGAGAGATTTGGGTTCAAAGTCCAAGCGTGGGGCACGGTTACTGGGAAAAGGACGAATTGACCCAATCCAATTTTTGCGCCAAAACGGCTGACGGAGACGGTCCCTTTTTGCGAACGGGCGATCTTGGATTTTGGAGCAATGGACAATTATTTGTTGCTGGCCGAGTCAAAGATCTGATCATTGTTCGGGGTGTGAATCGCTATCCGCAGGATATCGAACAAACAGTTGAGGAATGCCACGAGTCGATTTTTTCGTCGGCTGCAGCTGCGTTTGCTGACGACTCGGGTCCTCGCGAACGTCTCATTATTGCCGTCGAAGTTCAGCGATCGCTTGAGGATGATTGGAACCCGGTGGTTCAGGCGATCCGGCGCAGCGTGACTCAGGGCCATGAGCTGCCTCCTGACGCGGTGGTTCTCGTGCGGCACGGTTCGCTGCCTCGCACTTCCTCCGGCAAAATCCAGCGGCATGCATGCTTGCGAGATTTTCGCGAAGGGAACTTGCGAGTCATCCATCAGTGGTTGTCGTGGGATGATAAGCTCCCCGAGCAAGCTCCCATGATTGCGGCCTCTACCATCGACGACCTGCAATCCGGATTCAATCGCAAAGTGAATTTCGGCTCTGCTTTGCCACACAAGAAGACACGCGATCCGGACCCAGAGGTCGTAGAACTCGTGAAGCGCGCCGTCAAAAGCGTTGCCCAAGAACGCGCCAAGCTGCTCGACCTCGACACCAACGTCATCATCGACTTGGGACTTGATAGCGTGGAGAGACTGGATATTTCCCACTTGCTCGAAAGTGCCGTCGGTGGACGATTTCCCGACGAGGTTTTACAGGAGATCGAAACAGTCCGCGAGATCGCAGAAGCGATTGAAACGAATTTTGGCAAGGACAGGATTCGAACGGACGTGATCTCGGGTCAAAGCGGCGAACCCGTTGAACGAGAAGTTGCACCTGAGGATTATCGATTCGACTTGTTGCCCGAGTATAGACGTCTGCAGCAAACCAAGGGGCAGTTCGAACTTACGGGTGTGCCCAATCCGTACTTCTCTGTTCATCAAGGTTTGACACGCGACACAACCATGGTGGATGGTCGTACGTTGATCAGTTTTGCCAGCTACAACTACCTTGGAATGAGCGGAGATGAATTCGTGACACAGGCGGTTGTCGACGCGGTACGAAAGTATGGAACCAGCGTCTCAGCGTCTCGGCTAGTAAGCGGCGAAAAAGATATCCATCGTCAATTGGAGCGACTCATCGCGGATTGGGTGGGTGTCGAAGAATCCGTAGTGTTCGTGGGCGGTCATTCCACCAACGAGACTGTGATTGGGCACTTGGTAGGCCAACCCGATCTCATTCTGCACGATTCCTTGGCGCACAACAGTATCGTTCAGGGAGCGCTCCTCTCAGGTAGTCGTCGGCGTGCGTTTCCCCACAATGATTCCAATGCGCTGGATCAAGCGTTGACAGAACTTCGCACTCGCTATCGACGAGTCTTGGTCATCGTCGAGGGAGTCTACAGCATGGATGGCGATTTCCCAGACCTTCCGCGATTCATCGAGGTTTGTAAAAGGCATAAGTGCTGGTTGATGGTGGACGAAGCGCATAGCATCGGGACGATGGGTGCTCATGGACGAGGAATTGCCGAACACTTCGGCGTCAATCCCAATGATGTAGATATATGGATGGGTACGCTGAGCAAGTCCTTTGGTTCTTGCGGCGGTTACATAGCGGGTAAAAAAGAATTGGTAGAGTACTTGAAGTACACCGCGCCTGGTTTTGTATTTAGTGTCGGCCTATCGCCTAGCAACACGGCTGCAGCCATCGCATCGTTGCAAGTTTTGAAACGCGAGCCGATGCGAGTCACTAGGCTCAAAGATGCTTCCCGACTTTTCTTGACCGAGGCGAGGAAACGTGGGCTTAATACTGGCAACAGCACTGAGACTGCCGTCATTCCCGTCATTACAGGAAATTCGCTGCACGCACTGCAATTGTCGCGGCGCATGATCGAATCCGGCGTCAACGTACAGCCGATCCTTTATCCTGCGGTTGAGGAGTCCGCCGCCCGTTTGCGATTCTTTATCAACTCGACGCACACCAATCAACAAATCCTCTACGCCGTCGACAAGTGCGCAGAACATTTGCAAGCCATTGCACCGGAGCAATTTCGATCGGCAATGACGGAACCAGAACTGGTGCGATAGAGTGACGACGAGCGATGAGCCAAGCGATGACAAATTAGGCTTGCCATCGCAGCACAAGCCCACAAGCGGTCTGCCGCCCAACGTGCCTGTGGCAACGGTTACGCGATTGGCGTTGTACTTGCGCGAATTGCAACAGCTAGAACGTACCGGCATTCATCGCATCCAAAGCAGCACCATTGCCAAGCGGCTTGGTCTCAAAGATGCACAAGTCCGACGCGATTTGTCTTGCTTTGGACAATTCGGGCAACGTGGTGTCGGCTATAACATCTCTGGCTTGTGCAAAGCAATTCAGGCGATTTTGGGAACCGACCGTTCGTGGAATGTTATTTTGGTGGGTGCCGGAAACCTTGGCCGCGCCCTGTCGGGCTATCGTGGTTTTGACCGGCAAGGCTTTCGCTTAGTAGGCGTTTTTGATTGTGCCGATGATAAAATTGGAAGCAAACTTGGAAAACTCACCATCCAGTCGCTCGATGAATTGGGAGCGGTCGTCGAGAAGGAGCGAGTCGAGCTGGCGATTTTGGCGGTTCCGGCAGAAGATGCCGCAATCGTCGCACAGAAACTTGAAATTGTCGGCGTCACCGGCATCCTCAATTTTGCACCCGTCACTGTTCGTAGGCCCAACAGCAACCTCACGGTCGTGGACGTAGATCTGGCTGTCGAGTTACAGCGACTGGCGTTCGCGGTGGTCAACCAAAAGTCCTGAGCAAAGACTGGCGCGTCAACGCTACAATGCAAACCAACCAGACC
>JBEBHM010000313.1:0-9454 GCA_040080875.1 Pirellula sp. | reverse complement strand
GATCAATGCTTCTCGGGTTGGGAGGCTCTCGACCAAATGCTGAAGACCGACATCGACGTCATCTTACTGGCGACCCCACCCGGTTTTCGGCCAGCACAAATGGAAGCCGCCGTAGCCGCTGGCAAGCATATCTTTTGCGAAAAACCCATTGCGGTCGATCCCGTAGGCGTTCGACGTGTCATGGCCGCTTCCGCGTTGGCCGCAACTAAGGGGCTTTGTGTCGTTTCTGGCCTGTGCTGGCGATACGATTATGGTGTTCAGGCCACGATGGACAAAATCCACTCAGGCGCGATCGGCGAAATCGTTTCCATTCAAGAAAACTACTTGGCCAACACGCTCTGGAGTCGCAAACCCAAGCCCGAGTGGACTCCGATGCACAATCAAGTCGCCAATTGGCTTTATTACAGTTGGTTGAGCGGTGATCATATCGTCGAGCAGTTTATTCACTCCCTCGACAAAGCCATGTGGCTCCATCACGATGTTCCTCCAATCCTGTGCTATGGTACAGGTGGCAGACAAGTCCGCACCGACCCAAAATTTGGGGACATTTACGATCACTTCTCGATCGTATACGAGTGGGCGGATGGAACTCGCTGTTACGCATCGACTCGGCAAATGGCCGACTGTTTCAGCGAAACCGAGGACTTCGTCTATGGAACCGAAGGGTCTGCTCGCGTCCTAGCCAATCAGATCAAGGGAAAAGTCGATTGGAAATTCGAAGGCAAAAAGCCCAGCATGTATGATTTGGAACACATTGCTCTCATGAAAGCCATTCGATCGGGCACGCCGCTCAACAATGGCGACTACATGTGCAAGAGTACTCTGATGGCGATCATGGGACGTGAAGCGGCCTATTCGGGACAGAAGATCAAATGGGACGATGCAATGGCCAGCAACCAAAAGCTCGGTCCTGATCGTGTTGATTGGGGACCAGCTCCAGAAGTCGAAATCAAGATGCCTGGTCAATATAAATTCATCGACGCCTGATGCGGCTTGATACTGAGTCCACCATTTGTTCGATTGCGACCGGCTCCGACGGTGCTTATCGCGGAGCCATTCGGGTCACTGGACCAAACGCCTTGGCCATCGTCGCGAGTGCGATGGCACAGCCCAATCAAATGTCCCATCGGTCGGAGTGGCAGAGCCCGCGAGCCATCCGTTTCGACGCTACTATCGATTTGGATCGCATCGGTGCGATGGACGTGGGCGTCTATATTTGGCCTGATGGACGCAGTTACACGGGCCAACCGTCTGTCGAGATCCACACTCTAGGGAATGTGGTCATCCTGCAATCGATTCAAGCAAAATTGATCGAGCATGGAGCCCAACTAGCCCAGCCTGGTGAATTCACTTTGCGGGCATTCTTGGCGGGACGCATGGATCTGACGCAATGCGAAGCGGTCCTAGGCGTGATCCACGCAGCCAACGACCGATCCCTCAACGTGGCCCTATCGCAATTGGCAGGAGGTTTGTCACAACCCCTGAGCGAACTGCGATTATCGCTGGTCAATCTGTTAGCCGATATCGAGGCCGGCTTGGATTTCGTCGACGAAGACATCGCGTTCATCAGCAGTTCGCAGATCCAACAGCGCTTGGCAGACGGCATTCGCTTAGTCTCAGCCATGCTGAATCAGATGGAGTCTCGCTCCGCGCAGTCCGTCGAATTGAAAGTCGTCGTGGCCGGACCACCCAACGCCGGGAAGAGTTCCTTGGTCAATGCGATGTCGCAACAAGAAGTATCCATCGTCAGCCATGAACCGGGAACCACGCGCGACTACGTGCGTCATCGGCTGCAATTGTGTGGCATGGCAGTGGATTTGTTAGACACGGCTGGCATTGAGGAGTTGGACTCGGAATCGCCGAGAGGATTGGCGCAACAATTTACAACACAACAAATCACACAAGCCGATCTCATACTCTATTGTCTAGCGGAGGACGACTCGGAAACCGTAGAGCCCGAATTCGTTGAGGTGGATCGAAGCTGCTGCAGCGTTTGGCTAATCCGGACCAAGAATGATTTGAGCTCCGTGAAACGCACTCTCCTCGGCAGCTACGATCGAGAATTTGCGATCAGCTTGTACGACCCAAAGAGCCTTGAGTATCTGATACATGCTGTCCAATGGTGGGCGACTGAGCGTCGAGGGCAAGACAACTTAGTGGTTCCAGCCACTGCGGCCCGCTGCCATACCTCACTTTCCAATGCACTCGTGGCGATGTCACACGCCAAATCAGCATCGTCCGAGGGAATTGGGGATGAGATTGTGGCTAGCGAGATCAGGCTCGCGCTCGACGAAATTGGCTTGGTTGCGGGAACGGTCTACACCGACGACATTCTCGATGCGCTTTTTGGTAGATTCTGTATCGGCAAATAACTCCGTCTCATTGGTCTCGCACATCGGTCACAACATCCTTTCAGTCGCTTGTTTTCAAATCATGAACACTTTTCACCTTCGAACTATTCGGCAACGGATCGTGCCGTTGTGGTGCATGGTCCTTTCTTTGCCGATGATGCTGAACTCGCACATCGCCCGATCGGATTGGCCTGGATTGCTTGGTCCCAATCGCGATGGCCATGCAAGCTCGGATGCTTCGCTGCCCGCTAAGATTTCGGGCCCGCCAAAGATCGTTTGGCAAGTTGAGGCTGGCCAAGGCTTTGCGGGTGCTGCCATTGCTGGCCAGAACGTGGCGCTGTTCGATCGCGTCGGAGACAAAGATCGCGTCCGCTGGGTGGATGCCAAATCGGGAAAAGAAGTCTGGCGGCGTGAATTAAAGGCCTCGTACCGTGGCGGAATCAATCCCGACGCTGGCCCGAGGTGCGTACCAACGATTACCGAGAATGCGATTCTTCTCTGTGCCGCAAGTGGCGACGTCACACTGCTCGCCCGTGCGGACGGTGCCGTTTTATGGTCAGTCTCGTTGCGCAAACAGTATTCAGCCGAAGATGGATACTTTGGTGCCGGGAGTACCCCATTGGTAATTGACGATCGAGTCGTTGTGAACGTTGGCGGGAAAGCGGTCTCGGTGGTTTGCCTGTCGCTCAAAGATGGCAAGCCTATCTGGACTGCGTCGCAAGGCGAAGCCAGTTACGCATCGCCAATTGTCGTCCGTTCTGGAGACTCATCAACCAACGCAAAACCGATTGTTGTGGTTCCCACTCGTTTGACGACGGTGGGACTAGATGTCGAAACCGGCAAAGAACTTTGGAAGATTCCGTTTGGGCAACGCGGACCCACGGTCAACGCAGCAACACCCATCGTATTAATGGATAACAAGATATTCTTGACCTCCAGTTACGGCATTGGCTCGATCACTCTCCGACTGACAACGTCGAATGCACTGATTCAGAGCAGAGATTCCAAGATTGCAAGTCAATATGCCACACCGATCATTGCGCACAACAAGATCTTTGGGTGCGATGGCCGCGAAGACGGAGGTCCTGCCATTTACAGATGCCTCAACGCAGAGGATGAGTCGCTCCTGTGGGAGAAACAGAACATGCCGATATGCCATACGATCGGGATCGGAAATCAAGTCCTCATTTGCGGAATTGATGGACACCTCTGGAATATCGATGCAGGCGCCAGCGCGTTTCAGCCCCTCTGGGAATCGAATTTACCCGAGGGTATTTACCGAGCTGTACCCGCATTCTCGGACAATCGATTATTTACTAGATCGTCCGAGGGCCGGAGCGTATGGTATTGCTTTGAGTTCATGTAGCCGCTCAACATGGGCGGTCCGCATCTCCGAGTCTGTGATTTTTTTCGAATTCCAGCGTCTCGGAGATATGCTGCTACGTCGGTCCGCATCTCCGAGGCGGACGATCTAGCGTCTCGGAGTAGCTCTCTGCTGGGCGATAAGTTTCCATCTAAGTGTTGGCTTACAGGAATTTCGCCAATCGAGCGCACAGATCGGCGGTTCTACAGCTATAGCCCCATTCGTTGTCATACCAAGAAACGACTTTCACGAGCTTGCCTTTGTCACCCAAAACTTGGGTAAAGTCTGCAGCGAAAATGCTGCTGTGTGGGTCGTCGATGATGTCGCTAGACACAATGGGGTCCTCCGTATAGCACAGGATGCCTTGGAGCGCTCCCTCGGCGGCGGCCTTCATAGCTGCGTTGATTTCGGCAACGGTCGTTTCTCTCTTGAGATTGACGGTCAAGTCGACCACCGAGCCGGTGGCTACGGGCACTCGCATGGCGATGCCTGTCAGTTTGCCCTTGAGTTCGGGAATAACCAATCCGACTGCCGATGCGGCTCCGGTAGTTGTCGGAATAATGTTGAGGGCTGCAGCCCGCGCTCGATAGGGATCTGCGTGAGGCAAATCCTGGACCTTTTGGTCGTTCGTATAAGCATGAACGGTCGTCATCAAACCCGATTCGATTCCGAACGAGTCATTCAGCACTTTGGCGATAGGTGCCAAACAATTCGTGGTGCAAGATGCGTTGGAAATGCACTTGAGGTCCTTGGTCAGCTTGTCGTCATTGACTCCGAGCACGCAAGTCAAATCGGCACCATCCTTGGCCGGAGCGCTGAGGACGACTTTCTTGCAACCAGCAGCTAGGTGGCTGTCATAGCCTGGCTTGCCGTCCTTAGCACGCCCGGTGAAGAAACCGGTGCTCTCGATCACGATATCCACCTTGAGATCGGCCCATGGCAGCTTGGCTGGGTCTTTTTCCGCCAGAGCACTGATCTTTTTGCCGTTGACGATCAAGTGCTTGTCGTCGTATCCCACTTTTCCATCGTAACGACCGTGAACGCTATCGTATTTGAGCAAGGTTGCCAGCATGGCGTTGTCGGTCAAGTCGTTGACAGCTACCACCTCGAATTCGCTGGAACGGCTCATTAAGTTACGGAACGTCAATCGTCCGATACGACCAAACCCGTTAATTGCGATTCGAATAGTCACCGCTTTTTTCTCCGCCAATAGAGTAGGAACTGTCATTCGTTATTTGCCATGAAGCGCGCACGAGTATACCGGCGTCCGGAAACATCATCAATCACTAAAGAAATAGCACTGACCAAATCCATTTCTTGCCTACAATGGCATCAGTCAACGTAATGCTTTGTTGGTTATAGTCAGAGTTTGAGCGATCATGCCAATCCAATTGCCCGTCATGAACACTCCTGCGGAATCCTTAACGGAGGACATCAGCGCCTGCGGAGGCGGTACTGGGAAAAACGGAAGCATTGTAAGCCGATATCTTGACAATCTGGGGGAGCGTCAACCTCATGGTCCGTTGGCCAAAGCGCCTCTTCCCATGTCGATGGAAGAAGCCAGGGCCCGCGGATGGGACGAAATCGACGTCGTATTTGTAACTGGCGACGCTTATATCGATCACCCAAGCTTTGCCATGTCGATCCTTGGCCGCGTCTTGGAGGCTGCGGGATACCGCGTCGGAATCGTTAGTCAGCCGGATTGGCAATCGTGTGAACCGTGGAAGCGATTTGGTCGGCCCAAGCTATTCTTTGGCATCAGCGCTGGCAACATGGACAGCATGATCAACCACTACACAGCCAACAAAAAGGTCCGCAACGACGACGCTTATTCACCTGGCGGCAAGATTGGGTTGAGGCCCGATCGAGCTACGTTGGCATATTGCCAGCGTGCCCGAGAGGCATACAAGGGTGTTCCGGTGATCGCAGGTGGAGTTGAGGCATCGCTGAGACGATTGGCACACTACGACTATTGGAGCGATAAAGTCCGCCGAAGCATTCTGCTCGATAGCAAAGCGGATTTGGTCGCATTCGGGATGGGGGAAAACTCGATCGTGGAAATGGCCCGCCGCCTCGAGCAAGGCGAGACCGTCAAAGAATTGCGCGACATGCGCGGCGTCGCCTATGCGTTGGGAGCGTCGGAGCTCCCGCCAGAGGATGCCATCGAATTACCGAGCTACGAAGAAGTCGTCGAAGACAAGATCGCGTTCTCCAAGGCGACTCGCACGATCCACAACGAAACCAATCCGCTCAATGCCCGTAGATTGATGCAACGGCATGGGACGCAAACCATTGTTTGCAATGTACCTCAATTGCCCATCAGCCAAGAAGCCATGGACAAGATCTACGGCCTTCCTTACACCCGACGACCACACCCGAGTTACAAAGAGCTGATCCCTTCGTACAACATGATCAAAAACTCCGTCACCATCATGCGAGGTTGTTTTGGGGGGTGCACGTTTTGTTCGATTACGGCGCACCAAGGTCGTATCATTCAGTCTCGATCGAAAGAGTCTGTACTCAACGAGATACGGACCATGACGGAAGACAAAGACTTCAAAGGCATCGTGAGCGATATTGGCGGCCCGACCGCCAACATGTATCACATGCGATGCACGAAGCCTGATGTCGAAGCCGTATGCCGTCGTCAATCGTGTGTGCATCCCAAGGTTTGCAAACTGCTTGGCGTGGATCACGCGCCGGTGATCGAATTGATGCGAGAGGCTCGCGAATTGCCAGGCATCAAGAAAGTACTGGTGGCGAGCGGTGTACGTATGGACTTGGCTAGGCAATCGCCCGAGTACATTCGAGAGTTGACCGAGCATCACGTCGGCGGGCATCTCAAGGTAGCGCCGGAGCATGTCGATGCAGACGTTTTGTTCAAGATGCGCAAGCCTGCCAACGATGATTTCGAGTACTTCACCGAGCAATTCAAGCAAGCGTCTGCCGACGCAGGAAAGAAACAGTACCTGGTTCCGTACTTTATCGCGTCGCACCCAGGTAGCTCCATCGAATCCATGATCGAGCTGGCGGTTTTTCTAAAGCGAAATGGATACAAGCCAGATCAAGTCCAAGACTTTATACCAGCTCCACTCGATGTTGCGACTAGCATGTACTATACGGGGCTCGATCCCTTCACCATGAAACCTGTCTTCATCGCAAAGGCTCTGCGCGACCGCAAGTCGCAACGGGCATTGATGCAATTCTTCAAACCGGAAAACTACTTCGAAGTTCGCGATGCACTTCGATCTGTAAATCGAACGGATTTGATAGGCGAGGGATGCGACTGTTTGGTTCCATCCAGGCCACCCAAGGAAGCTGTTGAACGCAGACGCGAGGACGCAAACAATCGATTCCGGGGCGAGTATGTGCACAAGATACCAACCCCAGAACCCGCCCCAAGCGATCCGAAGAGCACCAAGAAACAACAGCGAAGCGTAAAAGTTTTGCTCCGCAAAACTTGCCGCAGGAGAGATTATCCCCCATCGTTCTCGATCATCGTTGATCATCGTTGATCATTTGCAAATCGTGGCAATCAAGTCAACTGCAATCAATTCCGAAGCAACTGGGACAATTGCACTACTCTACTTTAGTGCGTCTTCACACTCGCTTGCAAAAGATCCTGCAGTATCGGGATCTTTGACAAGATCCACTACCCCCAAAAAACTAATCTGGACAGAGCGCTAGGAGCCGTTGAAAACTTGTTTTGCGGAGCAAAACAGTTACATCGGCCTCATCGCCAAAATGGCTTGTCGGACAATGGCGACGTGAGCTTCTCTTCATGCTCCGCTTTTTTTGAATCATTGTTCGAAGCGTTGTTCGATATTGCGACGTCCACTTTGTTGGTTTGCAGCCGATCGATCTGCATTCGTCGGCCCAAGCCCCTAAACTCGATCGATACACCGCCACTCACGATGGCAGTTACGGTGCCGTCCGGAAGCTTGTGGGTCGAGGCGACCGAATCGATCTCCATGGGAGCAGTCTCTAAAGCCGGTTGGATGCGAGAGTCAACAAGTGCTTTGAACGCTCGACCATTCCCTTTTTGCATTTCGACACGCACAATCTCGAGAGCGACCGCCAAATCAAAAATATGTCGCAAGCGTCCATAACAAGGGAACTCGCGTTGCAGTTGCCCAAAGTGTTGCCCGAAGTTTCTAGCAAACGAGTCCGCAGCAACGTCGGGCGCGTTGGCGACAACGCGGCTTCCTAACGCATTCATCATTTGAGCTTCACTCAGCACTTGAACGTTGGACGACGCAAAGTGATAAATCTTGCGTTCCGGGTCCATCGGGATCTTGCGATCCGTCAGCGAGAACCACCAGCGTACGAGCCCCACATCGGTTCGGCTCCCACCGAAAATCTCTCGCTCTTGCCAATACGATTTGACCAGCTTTGGTCGATGCTCGAGCTCTAGTCCAAGTCGTTTCATATGCGCGTCGGCCAGAATGAGCGCGTACCCTGCCGGTGAATTTTGTGGCAAGCCAATGACTTTTGTTTGTTGTCGTCCAAGTTTCTGACGCCATTGTTCGACCCAGCGATCGGGATTCCGTTGCAATGCTCGTATCGCAGACGGCAATTGAGCGGCAGCATATGCCTCTGCTAATCGTTTGGGGTCAGGATCGATAGTGCACCCCAATTCCCCTTGCCCATTCAAAACGTGGGGCGCGATCGACAGCAAATCTTCGAGCAACACCGGGGGCAATCTTGTTTCCGAGTTGATGAGGTCTCCTGTTGGACTCATAAAAAGGTCACCGGCCGGTCCGCCGAGAAACCACTCATCGGTCGTTGGGTCAAAGGCTACGTAGTCGATGCGGTAGATGCCTCCCATGACTTCCATGGCGATACTAGCTTTCGACGATTCGGCTGCGTCCAATCGCGAAGCCACTTGCTCGTCTAGCTGATGCAACGAAACCCACCGAAGCGTTGTTGGCTCCTGCCATTCGCCCAGGTTGGTTAACGAAGCAGGATTCGATTTGGAACTCGTTGGAAGCCGAACGGATTTGGTTGTCACTTTGTTCGGATCAAAGCGTTCGATGACACCGCTTGGGTCGATTCGGACTCCATTGCGATAGGGCAACATCGACGACGTGCCTCCCTGCGATTGCCAATCCCCGTCGATTGTGTTTTCGATGAGCGTCATAAGTTCGGTGTAATCGGCAATAGCCCCACCACCGTTTGGCCGGCTGTCACGCTGGGCTTGATGCAATGCGCTCAGGAATCGCGGTCGCTTCTCGGCAGGAAACGTTCGCAAGTGTTCGATTCCTTTTTGTGTCCCGCCGCTTAAGACGGCTTCTTTGAGCGATTGCAGTCGAAGCAGATCTTGTGTTTGGTCCTGTTGTGCATTCACAGAAACGGAAATTCCCTGGAAGCATGCAAACAATACCAAAGAAGCTCCGAAGATTGCGATTCGAATTGGAAAAGTCTCCACAGGAAAGCATGGGCGCATGAAAAAACTCCTTGGAACCAAGTCGTAACAGATAAGAATCTACCGTTTGGCTATTCAAGCCGTTACTTTATGATAGCGAATTCGGTTTGAACCCGCTGTAATGAATTTTGCATATTGCCTCCCACAAGCCCCAGAAATCGCAAGCGCCGATTGGGCAAGTCGGCCGCAATGTCATACGAAACAACCACGGCACAAGGAGGCCGTCTCACTTTCGTCTCAAATCATTCGATGGCTTTGTGATGAGCCTGAGGCGCTAGCCGAGCTTTATGATCGATCGGCTAGCGCCTCAGGCTC
>JBEBHM010001045.1:0-2494 GCA_040080875.1 Pirellula sp. | reverse complement strand
ATCCCGAAGCGCTCAAGATGGCCCTTAAAGGTATCAACGTCAGCCAACCAGGTATTATTTAGTTCTTCATTTCTTGCTCCAATTCGCATGTCTTACGTGTAAAGTCATTGGCGAGTTCCCCCAACAATTGTCTGCCCACACACTATGGTATTTGGAAGAAAGAAAAAGAAGCCAGCCGCAGATGGCCAAACAATGGTCACCCTCGGAACCGAGGAGATGGTGGTCCCATCACTTGAGATCAAGCAAATGGGAATTGGAAAAGACGAAGCGCAGGGATTGACGATTGCGTCTCGACAATTGCCGGGTTACCCACTCGCAATTGTATTATTGGCCAACGCGATTTCTAATCGGGCCGATCGGATCTTGATGGACTACTCGGTTCAGGGCGCCCTGGTTCGATACCGTGTCGATGGTGTCTGGGAAACGCTTCCGCCATTCGATCGCCCTACCGGAGACGCGGCCTTGGTGGTGTACAAAAAAATCTTGGGACTAAATCCTGCCGAGCGCAAAGCAAAGCAAGAAGCCAAATTTGCGACCCACTTTAAAGAGATCGATTGGGTCATCAATTTTTCCAGTGCTGGTGTGCCATCCGGTGAACGTGTCCTCATTTCGATCGACACCAAAAAGCCGACATTGAAAACTCTCAGTGACCTTGGAATGCGCATGGCAATGCAGGATTCCTTCAAAGGCATGATGAATGGAGACAAGGGGATCGTGATCATCAGCGGCCCTCCCGGACAGGGCTTGCCAACGACGTGGCGTGTATCGCTGGAATGCGCGGACAAATTCGTGCGGGACTTCGTTTCCTTTGAAAACAAGGCGGACAAGGAACCCGAGATCATCAACGTCACACAAAATCATTATGAGGTGGGAACCGGTGACAGCCCTGAAGCCATCTTCGAAAAGATACTTTTGAAACAACCTGACGTACTGGTCATGCCAACTCTAGTCAATTCGTATATCGCGGAACGGGTCATGGATCAGATCACCAAGCTAGACAAACACGCGATCACACGGATGGTCGCGACCGATGCAGTCGACGCAATCCTCAAGCTGCTCGCCACCTACAAGTCCGAAGCCAAGGAACTCCTGAGTTTGTTGACCGGCGTGCTGAACCAACGCCTCATTCGTCGACTTTGCGACAAATGCAAGCAGCCATTTCCGCCCTCGCCGCAACTGTTGCAAAAATTGGGAATTCCCCCCGGACGTGTCCAAAAACTGTTCCAACCCACGATCCCACCACCGCCGGAGCAACGTGTCGACGCAAAGGGAAATCAGATCGAAATCGAGATCTGCAAGAAATGCAATGGCCGTGGCTATTTTGGACGCCTCGCGGTTTTCGAACTGCTGACCGTGGACGCAGAATTGAAGCAGGTCATCGCCAAATCGATCGACAATCCTGATGCAATTCGTCAGTTCGCCAAAAAGCGAGGTCATCTCGGATTTCAGGAAGAGGGAATTGTGCTGTGTGCCCAAGGGGAAACATCGTTGCAAGAAATTCAAAAGATGATGGCAGCCAACAAAAATGCCTAATGCGTAGTCAACCCTTAAACTTGGGGTTGGGCGTAGTGGATCTTGTGTGCTTGATTCTCGCGATAGCCGTACTTGATATTCGTGACGGTCGATCCCAATCGGTTCAAATCACATCTTCCGACGTCGGAAGGAACGAAATACTGTCCTGGCGCCGCGAAGAAAACGGCGTCAGAATCCTGACAATCTCTCCGGCGCAAACTCCTATCCAACCCGCTCATCGCAGCTTAATTCTGTTCGCAACTCCGAACGGAAATACCATCGAGCAGACGATGGGTTGCAAGCCGCGCGAAGGCTTAGACTGGCGGTTCGAAATCCAGCACATCGCCGCGCAATTTCGGGCATTGCAATCCTTGGATGCTGCACGTGAATACGCACTCGCCGTCGTCCAAGCTCCGCAATTGAGTTGGCCCGACTTTCGACGGACGACACCCAAAGCCAACCAGTGGATTCGCGAGCTCGTGGCGTCGTTACAGCAACAAACGGGTGCCAACGAAGTCATTTTAAGCTGCCACAGTGGCGGGGGCTCGTTTCTGTGGGGGTGGATGAACGCGCACGATCACTTCCCGGACGATGTTTCTCGCATTGTTTTTCTCGACGCCAATTATTCGTACTCCGACGAGGATCGACACGGCGACAAGATCATGGAGTGGATGCTGACTCCGGCGCACCTATGTGTTGTCGTCGCTTACGACGATCGTGAAATCACTCTCAACGGCAAGAAAGTGATCGAAGATGATGGCGGAACGTATCGTGCAACCGATCGTATGAAACGCAGGTTTGCTAAAGACCGGAAGCTTGAGGATCGACGGGCGGGCAATTTTCAGATGACCGAATCGTCGGATCGCCGAGTCCAATTCGCCGTTCATACAAATCCTGAAAACCGTATACTTCACACAAGTTTGGTCGGTGACATGAAGGGCTTCCTGTTCGGAATGTTGGCAGGTACCCCGTTGGAAAGCAA
>JBEBHM010001044.1:0-2500 GCA_040080875.1 Pirellula sp. | reverse complement strand
CTCGTAGTGTTCCAACGGAACACCGCACCACCGATCTTGATCGGTGGACGGATGATTGAACAGCTAGATTAGTTTCAGACGGGTAGCACCGGCGATTTGGGTGCACGTGCGTCTTCGTTTTCGCGAAACGTTGATCTGCAGCATTAAATACCGCTGCGACACCGACAGAGTCGTATCGTTGCTCAACAAGCCAATCTACAAAGTAAACTGGACGACTATTCGCAGTCTTTCTAAACAGCAATTCTGAACTCCATCGAATTAAATTCTCGAGATCGCACGCGAGGAGTTCAAGTATCCGAGTATTAAGCTTTGGCAGCGAAATGCTCAATCCGGCTCATGCAGACAAGAGACAATACTTTTGTTCTCCAAACTCCTGAATCATCACGATAAAGAACCCGTGCAGCAATCTGGTCCACGAAGCAGTGCTCATTCGATGGAATATCGTGCGAAGTTCCATCGTTCATAAAAACCCGAACAGGTCCTTGCCGTACTTCATCAATAAGCGTTTGTCGATCCATTTTTCATCAAGCTCAAAGTGTTCATAAGCCGTCAGGCCACGAGGGCGACGCGAACCCCACCACTCTATTTGCCAATCTTGGAGTTAGTCAAATGGCAAATTGCGTTGACGTTTCATCGTAGTCGTGCTCGACAAGGATGTTTAGCTTGTATTTCCGCAGGTTGGACCAAATCGACGCGCGCCACACTGCTAAATCGGACGAGATGGTGCATGCGATGGTCCTTTGCACATACAGCACGGTTGCTTGAAATCCTAACCTGCATCCAAATTTCGTTATCATCCTGCAGGAACTCGAACGTCGATTCAGCACTCTGACTCGATCGGCTGAGGCATGTTCCCAAGGAAAACACACGCTCCCCTCTAACATGCTTCGATCCAAGCTCCGAGCACATCGAAGCACGTTAGAGGCGGCTGGCCTATGTCAACCCCATTCTAGCCAAGCAAGCGACGGTGGTGGCATTCGGCGATAAGTTTCGAAATTGGCGGTCTATCCACGTTCATTTCTCGTTCTTTAGAATAGAGGCTCGCAGGAAATGAAAGGAAAACGACGATGGATAAAGATTCGAAAGTCCGTTATAGAGAGATCGATGAACACCTTGGCAGGCTGAATGTAATCGCGCAGTCGCTGGTTACGGCTCAGTGGCAGCGGAAACTAGATCCTCAGGATCTTGTGCAAGTAACTTTGAAATCGGCCTACGCCAGTTTCCATAAATTTGATCGACAAAGCGATTCCGATGCCGTTCGGGGATGGTTGACGGAGATCATGCGCAATAAGTGGGTCGACATCTGCAAGCACTACCATGCGGCCAAGCGGAACATCGATTTGGAGAGGTCGTTTGCAGCTGAGTTTGACCAGTCGGTAGCCGGTTTAGATGCGTGGTGCCCCGCCAATCAGACTTCACCGAGTATGGCCGTCTCTCGCAATGAACAACTTGCCATGCTTGCCGAAGGACTCCGTCAGCTCTCGCCTGAACAGCGAGAAGTGGTCGTTCAAAAGCACATCAACAATCGATCGATCGTCCAAATCGCAACCCAGATGGAGCGAACTCCCGAATCGGTTACAGGCTTGCTTCGACGCGGATTAGCAAACCTTCGCGTGTATTTGAAATAACAGCAGGTTTTCGGTTACTTGCCCAGCAGGATTTTTCTGCTTCAAGCTACTCCAAGCCGCCTCGCACTCCGCGATTTCTCTGCGGTCAGAATTTCCCCTAAAAAGTGATTTATTAGCGCGGTCACTCCATCGCAATTTGTCGTTTCATTGATAGACGAATTGCGTGAGTTCCGTCACCTAAAAAGATTTTTGCCAATTTTCTGACAGATCGACCGCGCGAGCCGCCTTTATCGATGTGATTCGCGTTCAGTAGATTGCCCTTTGTAATAGCCCCTTTGGAATGCACCTGCGAGGAAAACATGACCACGATTCCAAACGGTCCCCGAGCCGTCAATGCAACAGTTGCAGCTATCTTTGCATTGATTTTCGTCGTGGCCACCGAGCTCCCCTGCGAAGCACAACCACGTGAAGTACAACCAACGAAAGTTGAAAAACAGATTGCCAAGCTCGACAAAGCAAAAGCCGATTTTGACCAAGCCCTGATCAACCTCGAGCATCGACTTTTGGGGCGATTTGACGAAGCACAGCAAATTGTTGTCTCGTCTGAAATCCCAATCGACGAACGGACCCGGATCGCGAAAATCATAGCGGACGCGAAGTATCAATTTGAGAGTAAACGGCGGTTTTCCAGGATTGGGTTCTTTCAGGCGGATTACATGGCATTCGCAGAAGAACTATTCAAAGATCATAAAAAGCTGCTTGCTGAATACGATCAGACTTTCAAAGCGTTGCCAAAGAAAGACCCAAAGATCACTGTGCTTACTTCTGAAATCCGCGACTATCATGACGCAGTTCACGAGTACGATTCGATGAAAGTCGGAACGACCTGGGTTGGCTATCGAAGCGATTTTGATTGGGGACCTGTTAAAAAA
>JBEBHM010000312.1:0-9483 GCA_040080875.1 Pirellula sp. | reverse complement strand
CCCCAGAGGGTGCAACCAACTAGGTCCGAGGCGGACTGATTTTTGAATCCAAACGGTTTGTCCCCAATCGGTTTCAAGTTCGAGATGTCGACGTTTACCAATCGCAATTTTTCGAGACTCACGGGCAGATGATGACAGGTGTCTTGATGCAACCGAACTCCGACAGCCAAGCAGGCAAGGCGATAGTACATCGCGTTGCGAACGTACGAGTCGGTCCAGCGCGTCCCCTATGTGGAGGAGTTGCTCCGCAACTCCGTTCTGGATCGCGCGAGTTGCGGAGCAACTCGGCTACATTTTCGGCCGAAGCGGTCATAGTTGTTTCGGAACGAATTCGATGCCGGCGGGGTACTTGAGCCGGTTTCGTTCCATTTTAAGCGTGAGGGCCTGGCTCAAATCGATTCCAAGTACTTCGGCAAGACGCAGCGTGTATGCCAGAACATCCGCCATTTCTTGTGCTACCGGAGAGTCGTTGCCAACGGGTGCGACAGGTGCAGGTGGGTTGGTCCATTGGAAATGCTCCATCAATTCGGCTGATTCGATCGCGATGGACATGGCAATGTTTTTGGGCAAATGAAACTTTTCCCAGTCGCGTTCGGCCACGAACTGATTCATGACGGATTTGAGTTCCGCGATCGTCGTCGTATTGTCTGTCGCAACCTGATCGAAAGGAGGATTCTTGCGGGATGGGATCATATTAGTAAGCCTTGACGATTAGCAGACAATAGTGAGGATTGACGTTTTCGCATACGTATCTGGACGCTCAATGCGTCTTTTTTCGCTTTCCAGAAAACTCTTACGGAGACAAATAGATGGCCGTACTCGTAACCAAACCAGCCCCTAATTTTAAGGCAACGGCCGTACTAAAAGACGGGACGACATCAGAAATATCGTTGAGCCAGTACAAAGGCAAGTACGTTCTGCTTTTCTTTTACCCGCTTGATTTTACTTTTGTGTGCCCGACCGAGATTATTGCATTTTCCGAACGGGTCAAGGAATTTAACAACTTGAACGTGGAGGTGATCGGTGTTTCTGTCGACAGCGAGTTTTCGCACTTGGCATGGCGCAACACACCCCGCGCGCAAGGTGGAATCGGTGAGATTCAATATTCGCTCGTCGCGGACTTGAACAAGCAAATATCGCGAGACTACGACGTTTTGCTCGGCGACGCCGTCGCTCTTCGCGGCTTGTTCCTGATCGACAAGGAGGGCGTTGTACGCCACCAAGTAGTCAACGACTTGCCTCTCGGTCGTAGCGTCGACGAAGCATTGCGAATGGTCCAAGCCCTGCAGTTCTTTGAGAAAAATGGCGAAGTATGTCCGGCCGATTGGCATCAAGGCAAACGAACGATCAAAGCCAACGTCAATGATAGCAAGGAATTTTTCGGGGCCGAGTACGGTTCCAAAACTTAGGCTTCCAAAGCATAGGCAGAGGTACGCAACTTGGACAAATCGATTACTGGATCGGACGGAGAGCGTCAGCCATTGACCCACGTGAACCATCGCGGCGAAGCCAAGATGGTCGACGTTGGTGGCAAAGAGAGTACAAAGCGAATCGCCGTTGCAACGAGCTCGATCGCGATGTCGCTCGAAGCGGCCGAGGCGATTCGTGCCAATTCTCTCAAAAAGGGAGACTGCATTTCGCTCGCTCGGATCGCGGCCATTCAGGCGTCCAAGCAAACCAGCCATCTGATCCCACTTTGTCACCTGATCTTGATCGATTCGGTGGAGGTGGAGCACGAATGGATTGAGCCCCATAAACTACGATGGGTTGTGCGTGTAAAGTCAACCGGAACCACCGGCGTTGAAATGGAAGCGTTGACGGCTGCGAGCGTGGCTGCACTGACGGTCTACGACATGTGCAAGGCGATTGACCGATCGATGACCATTTCAGAAATCATGCTTCTGGAAAAGTCCGGCGGTTCGCGTGGTGACTTCGTTCGAAGTGAGTAGGAAAGGATCGGCCGCACATTCATCGTTTTGCAGTTGATTCGTGTCCCGTTTCTCGATCGCGACCTACGAAGTCTCGGAATCGTTTAGCGATAGTCGCTAACAGATCGCCAGCTCGTACGACAGCGTAGGACGGCGTTGAGGTTGCCACTTATCAGCCCGCAGCCGATTTTGCGGAGCAAAAGTCGCCACAATTGCGCTGTTGTACTCGGAACCAAGGGGTGTTAATTGTCCAAGCCGATTGCGGTTTCTCTCGTGGATGCGGATTTCGCATGGGATTTGCGTTAAGACTTGGGTAAGAACGAGTAACAAAATGGAATCGGTCACCGACATATTGGTGCAGCCGACGTGCGAAGCTCTGAACAACACGGCACGCGCGGCGGATTTTTCATATGGCGACGCCTTTCGACAGGCCAGTGATTCGATTCGATGGGAGTTGGAGTCGGTCGAGACCATGCTTCGAACGGAGTTGGCCTGCAAAGATACGCGTGTTGCCGAGATACTAGACTATGTTGCCGAGTTCGGTGGCAAAAGACTTCGGCCTTGCCTGTTGCTTCTGTCCGCCAAAGCTTCTGGTCAAATTACTGAAGAATCGATACGTCTAGCAACGGTCGTGGAGTTGGTGCATACAGCAACTTTGCTGCACGACGACGTGCTTGATCAAGCGACAATGCGTAGACATAAACCGTCTGTGCACACGCGATGGAGCGTTTCGACGAGCATTCTCTCTGGCGATTGGCTCTTTGCTCAAGCGTACGCACTAGCAAACCGAGGCGTTTCAACTTTGCCTGGGCGCTGGATCGCTACGGCCGCAAAACAAGTTTGCGAAGGAGAGATGCTGCAAGGGATGAGTGTTCACAATTTTGCGATCGGAGTCGAGCACTATCTGAGGCTTGTGGAGGGTAAGACAGGCGCGTTGTGCGCGGTCAGTTGTGCGCTTGGGGCCTGGAGTGGTGGTGGTGACGAAAAGACTTGCTTTCGAATGCAACAGTTCGGTTTGAAGCTCGGCACAGCGTTTCAGATTGCGGACGACTGGTTGGACGTGTGGGGTAGAACCGAACAAGCCGGTAAGACGCTTGGCACCGACTTGGCTACTTTTAAACCTACTTTGCCATCGATTCGAACGCTGGAACGATTGCCGAGCCATGTGCGCCGTCAGCTCATACAACGCCTTGACGCAGGTGACCAAGAGGCTGCATTAGAGCTTCGCCGTCTGGCCGACGATGGCGACGCATCGGAGTACACGCTTTCGGTTGCACAACGGCTCATCGACGAAGCGACCGAATCGTTAGGGGGTGTATCTGTCTCACCCGCAATCGCGCATCTGGCAAAACTCGCTCAATTGGCCTGTCGCCGCGATAGATAGAGTAAAACGATTGTCCCAATCGTTTCGGAGCAGGAGCAGGAGCAATTGGGACAATTGCTCTACTCTATGCGATGATAAGCGCCTTGCCTGTCGCAGTGTTCAGCCCTGTTGAAGAACGCTTCATCGTTTCCCCGCGAGGACCTAGCCAACATGGCCAACGAATCTGAATTCATCGAATTTGAATTCGATCGAAAGAAATTGTTGCAGTATCTAAGAATTCAGGCGATTGCCGGTTGTTGCGGAGTAGCCATTCTGCCTTCGTTGATGATGACTTCGGCAACGTACTCCTTTTGGTGCAACCCACACATTCCTTTTGCGATGGTGGAACGCATCGGCTGGTTCTTGATCTCGCTTGTTGTGGGGTTAGTGGTTGGGCTATCGATTGCGATGGCTTTTTACCTGTTTTATTTCCGAGCCACAGCCCGCCTCGAATCGGAGAACCGCCGATTGATGGTCGAGGGAGCGTTCGTTCGTGTTGTTTCTGGTTCATTCATCGTGACAGATCGGCGAATTCACTTTCGAGAAATCGGCGACTATTGCACACATCAAGGTCCATTGCTTCGCCGGCTTGGCATGACATCCCTCAGCTTTTGTCAGGGCGGATCGCGAAATCAATTTCGAACGACGATCGCTGGACTTGTAAATGCTCAGTTAGTTCGCGATCAATTGTGCGAACTGGATCGTCAACGCGAGTGATCAGCAACACCAGATAAGTAAGCGCAGTCTCCTAGAATTCATCCGCCAATATGGATTTGGCTGTCCACCGTATAGCGGTGCCTCATTGGGCATTCCAATAAATAAACTTATCGATGTTCACGCTCAACGTTCGAATCCGTTTTACCCATTGCGACTGCGAACATAGTTGATGATTTTTGGGAAATCGCGGATAATGAGAGACCTGCACAATTCGGGACACACGACAACGTCATACCGCTCCGCGCCCCCAATGTTGGCGCATAGTAGATTTGCAGGGATGGGATACACTCGATTTAGAACGCCGTAGATGCCGTTGATCCAATCGTCGCAATACCAGTTGAGAATTTCTTCGGGAAAAAAACAACCGCCGAAGATGTCTACGTGGGATCGGTGGACAAAACACTGCGTCAAAATTTGTGTGTTGCCGTTGACGTTGCGAGGTCCCGTCAATCCGACATTGCCGTGCGCTTGCAGCGCTTCCACGGATGCGCGAATCCAGCCCAAGTTTGCAAAGAGAATGTCGTCGCCGCATTGATACAGGTATTCGGCGCCCCACTCGCAGGCAACTCTCGCCAGTTCATTCCACATTTTTGTGACGTGACCTTTTTCGACCGTAAGCGGGAGGAACTGGATTTCGAGGGGAGAAAACTCATCGGCGAACTGGGTCTTTGTCATTTCGGTGTAAAAGGGATCGTCGTGGTCGTGCCCGATGAAGAACCGGTATTCGTATTCGGGGGATTTTGTATTTACGAAAGAATGGATGGAGTGGAACAAGAATGAGTCTTGGATACGCTTCCACTCGCGTTTATGGGATGTGGACGGAACAATTAAAGCGATTTTCATGGATGCTACGCCGAAATGCACGGGAGCGCGTTAACGGACTTTGAACGTTTCGGAAACCCGAGTTTCTCGCCAAGCGACGATCTAAGCGTTTTCGCGATAGCGCATGTACCAAAGCAATGCGACCAAGGTTTTGGCGTCGACGATTTGTTTGTCTCGCAGCAGTCGATCGATGTCGCTCCAAGTGAATATTCGATTGTCGATTTGTTCGCCCACCTCGCGCTCGGCCTTGCCGGCGACGAGCCCATCCGCGACATAAAAGTGCATTTTCTCGTCAAAAATTCCGGGCGACATGACAAAGGTATGCACGTGTTGAAATCGGCTAGCGCTGTAACCGGTCTCTTCCTGAAGTTCCAGCACGGCGGTCTCCAGCGGCGAAAGGCCCTTGTCGAGCGTACCCGCAGGAAGCTCAAGGTGCCAACGGTCGATTGCGACTCGGTAGGTGTAGATCAAACAAACGTGGTCCGAGTCAACCAGTGGCAATATAACCACTGCGCCTGGGTGCCGTACGATGTTTTTGATAACCCGAGTGCCGTTGGCAAGCGTTTCTTCCACTTGTTCGACGGCAAACCGTTTGGCTTGGAACAGTTTCTTGGGTCGCCGCATGTCAACCCGCAAATCGCTTGTTCGAATCCGCCCCAACCGTTTCTTCGGCGGTTTGTCGGAACTGCATCAAGAAAGCATCTTCAGGCGTGTCTTCGTAGAAGCTCTTCAATACGCCGGTAGCTCTGAAGCCGAGTTGTCGGAAAAAAAGTTGAGCACCCAAGTTGGTTTCGCGAACTTCGAGGACTATTCGGTTGCGGCGTTGATAGGCAAGTTTGGAAACAAGCTTTTCCGTCATGGCTCTCCCCACTCCTTCGCGGCGGCAGTTGGGATGGACGGCAAACGAAAGAATGTGGATGCGGGTTTTGTGAAGCTCGTAGATCATAAACCCAACCACTTCTTCGTTCCGTTCAGCGACCATTCCTATGCAATCGCGTTGGCGGAGGCATCGGATGAATTCTTCTTCAGTCCAAGGAAACTCAAAGCTATTCGATTCGATAGCTAGCACTGCGGGCATATCGCGACGAATCATCCAGCGAATATGTACACATGACTTGTCAGATTCGATCCGGGGCATGGACAGGTTCCTTCCGAGGACGCACGCAATACGAATGAATAATGTCACCGTTCTTCCATGAACGGGTTAGGGAGATTACCAAAGCGCGAAGAACGAACCAAGATGAGTTTCTGGAAGTCCCTCGCAGTGGCATAGGCTCCCAGCCTGTGAAGATCTAGGAAACATACGCTAAAAGCCTGTGCCACTGGTATTTTTCATGGGACGTTGATCGCGGTTCGGAAAATGGCGACCTCATCGATTCGGCCTTCCCAACTCGAATCGCGGCTCCCTCTGCCCCCAACGAATATCTCATCGAAGTCCATGGGTAGGTCGAAGGGTGACTCGCTTTCGATTTCTGCGGTGGGGTTGTCGTTGAGATAGACTCGAACCCACGATCCGTCGCGAACAAGCGTGACTTTAGCCCATGTCCATCGAGGTATGGCAGTCTTGCCAACGACGGGCTGTCGCTTGCCAGATTGAAATATGATTTTGCCGGCATGCTCCCCTTTTCCGACCATACCTAGCGCGTCCCCACTTGGTTCCAACGCATGATTCCAACCTCGACCCAACATCCATCCCGCGACATCGCGTGCATCCAAGGGCATACCGTTCCAGATCCAGAGTGAAACGCTGTAGTGGTCTCCGAGTCGATCGACACGAGCTCGCATTCGACCGCCGGCCAAATGAGCTGCCCGATTGACTTCGCCTTGATTGCAGAATTTGCCAAAATCCGGCCCTTCGAGGAAAAAGACAACGCCAGGTTCGTAGAAGCCATCGATTTGATTGCCTGAGGAGTCTAACGCGCGTGGTCCTGCCGTCTCATCCATGCGCCAGTAGGCGGCCGGTTTTTGCCTGAGGACCTTTGCAACTTCGGGCCCTTGACTTTGAATGGGTCGCTTGCGAGCGGATCCACAAACACGCTCGAGGAGTTCAAGACACGCTTCCACGATGCGTGGTTCTGCCTCGACCTCGAGACCTGCGGATCGAGCTGCCCATGTATTGTATCCGCCGAGCACATGTTGCTCGGGCGGAGGAATATAGCCATCTCCTCCGTTGGCTAACTCGATCACCATCGTTTGTCGCAGCGGGGACTGAAGTTTGAGTTTCAATCCGGTGAGGGCATACGTTTCGGTAGGCGTCGTTGTTATGGCGATCGACCCAATGCGCAGTGCTTGTACCACGACGTCTGTTTCCTGTCGTTCGTGCAACATGACTTGTTCGCGAGCATAGATTTCGGGCTGGGTCTTCGGAAGTTGAGCGCCCAATCGCTCGACGATTGTTTTGGCCCATTCAAGGCGTTGTTGGTCCGGGACTCGGTACTGCAGCTTGAGGCGGGCTTCGCTCATGGCAAGCGTTGCGTTGGCATCGTATTGAATGGTTTGGTGTGCTTGCATCGCAAGATCGACGAGGCCTCGTGTATACGTATCGATATCGATCATATCGAATTCTGGGGGTGTTTGTTTCGTATAGTCCTTTCGCCAAATGTCACCGCTACATCCATGCGACATGATGGCCACGAACGGCGGTTGGTCGTTGTTGGATTTAGTTGCGAGGGTGGCTTGGACACCGGTGCAGAAGCGACCGAAGTAATCTGCACCGACCGACTTGTCGCCGAAATAGTGCATCGAGAAGTTGGCCAGAAGGGCGATAGGGCGGCCCGCTTTGGATTGGAAAGCGATCATCGACAAGTCTGGGTCCTCAGGTCCAGCTTCACCGGTCACGTCTTCCCAGACTCTGCCCGCGTGCATGTTGGCGCGGACAGTCTTGTTGCCAAATGGGTCTTCGGCGATGCGATCTGGACGTCGAATCCAATGCCGGACGGCGGTGTAGTTCGCTGCGTTACGGACGGCCCACCCCACTTGAGCGGGCTCCAAATTCGTGATGGCCTTTTCTATGGCTTCCGTCAATCGAATGCGGAGGAATGGAACATAGTTTGCATCCGCGTCGGTACCCAAGCAACCCATGGCGGCGGGGACGGAATGAGCATGCGTGGCCGAAATCAAAATGCGATCGGTCCGAATGCCTGTCTTTTTCGCGGCCATCGCCTTGACTTCGTCGGTAAAGGGGCGAGACAACATACAACTATCGACGACCACGATGACGATTTGTTCCGAACCGTCGTCGAGCGCGATTGCTCGCGCATGGATAGGAGTGGTAGCGGAACTAGCGGAATTGCTGGTCATTCCTCCGTTGATCAAAACTGGAAACGACGGCGGAGTCACATCGACCATCGTCGCACCTACCCTCAGTTCACAACGTCCATGGTTCGCCAAAAAGGCCGAGAACAATACTGCAACTATGCTAAATCGTATCGAAGGGACCATATCCATCCTCAAGTTTTTCGTCCAAAATCTAGTTAGCGTTTCTTGTAGCTCGAACACAAAGATTACAATCCCGGGAACGAGTTCGTTGCCACTATCCAGGAGAATCCTCATGTATCGAAAACTTCAAAGTCTTGTTATCGGATGCTTGCTCGTGGGTACCGTAACAACTCAAACCGCGCAGGCACAGACTCCGAGCGATGCCGGAGTTTGGAAGCCGCTGTTCAATGGAAAAGATCTTACCGGATGGGAAGCGGTCAATGTTGCACCGGAGACGTTCACCGTAAAGGACGGCATGATCATCTCGACAGGAAAACCCACCGGAGTTTTGAGGACCGAACGAATGTACGAAAACTGTATCGTCGAATTGGAATGGCGGCACATGAAACCAGGTGGCAACGCGGGGCTGTTCCTGTGGGGCGACGGCATTCCATCGGTCGGTATCCCTTTTACGCGCGGAATCGAAGTTCAAATTTTAGACAACGGATACAATGCGGCTGGCAAGAACGAACGCTTCACTACCCATGGCGATATCTTCCCTATCCATGGTGCCAAGATGACTCCGCTCGGCAAAGCTGCCAAGAACGGCTCGCGTGCCTTTCCCATGAAGGAACTATCCAAGAGTTCGCCCGAGTGGAATCATTACCGGGTGATTGCCAAGGACGGCGAAATTCGACTGAGCGTGAACGGTGAAGAAGTGACTTCAGGAAAGGATTGCTGGCCAAGAAAAGGCTACATATTCCTTGAATCGGAAGGTTCCGAATGTCATTTTAGAAATCTACGCATTCAGGAACTGCCATCGTCCGGCGCCAAAGCCGAGGATACCGCCAGCTCAGGAGAAGGATTTGTACCACTCTTTACCGGCATCAACTTGGACGGCTGGAAAGTTCCAGTGGGAGATAATGGACACTGGAAAGTGCTGAACGAAGTGCTCGACTACGATGCGATGAGCGAAGCCCCAGGAGAGAAATCGTTGTTCTCCAACAAAGAGTATACGAACTATACGTTGATTGTTGACTGGCGCATCAAAGAGACTCCTTACGTCAATCCTCACGTGGCCAAGATCTTGCCTGATGGATCGGAAGCAGTTGGCGACGACGGCAAGCCCATTACGCTCTCGGTTCCGGATTCCGATTCAGGCATTTACATTCGCGGGAGCGGCAAGCATCAAGTCAACATTTGGTGTTGGCCGATTGGCTCGGGCGAAATGTATGG
>JBEBHM010000311.1:0-9486 GCA_040080875.1 Pirellula sp. | reverse complement strand
CCCTTGGATGGTCGCCCACTTTTGTCGTTGCACGTCGTCCAGAATCGCCAGTGCGGCTTGACGAGTCTCGTCGTCGATGGCGTTGGATGGTCGACCGTTTCTGGCTGGTCCGCCATTTCCGTCAGGGCGGCGGAATTCCCCGCGAGGTCCACCGCCGAATGCAGGCATCGGCGGAATCACAGTGTCAGGAAGCAACTTCTCCAGTGCAACTTTTTGTTCTTCGCTTAATTTCAGATCGCTCACGACATCGGGACGCAAAAGGCCTCGAACGCTTTGTCGCTGCAATTGCAACTCATGCAATCTTTTCATTTGTTGATCATCAAGGATTTGTTCCAATTGCGTTTGGGCCATCGCCAGAGCCCCGTCTCGTTTCCTTGCAATCTCCGCGATTGCCTTGCCGCGTTCTGCCTCAGGGCCATTAAAAACCGACCAGGGATCCATGGCTTGCATCAGGTTGTCCATCGCGCCACGGGCCCATGGTTCAAGCCTCTGGGCTTGTTTCTCCGTCACATGGATCTCTCGTTGGACCTCTTTTATTTCCATCAAATCCATCACCGAACCGTGGATGCCTGGCAAACCTAAAAACAAGTCGCCCGGTTGCCCAAAACCCGGTTGTCCAAAACCCGGTGGTCCAAATCCAAATCGAGGCGCACCTTCAGGCGGATTGTTGCCTCGTCGATCTGGTTCTTGGGCACTCAATAGCAACGCGATTGCAGCGATGCTAATCACGCCGACGACACCAAGAAAACGATAAGTCATTTCAAGACTCCTTTGGTTGCGGTTTTAATTCGACGGCTTGGATGCCCTCGACCAAATTTGCGAAACTCACCAGTGCGACGGGATCCGCATTGGCTTTCAATTGAACTCGATATTGAACCTCGATGGCCGATCCCTGCTTCATCGTGGAGGTTGATATAAACTGTTTCTGTTCGACAAACCCGCTAAAAATGGAATCCAATACGGAAGACATGTCTCTCCCGATTCCCATGCGAATCGACAGGAGCATCGGATTGCGCATTCGATCTGAGGCGGGATCGTTTTGGCTCCATCGGTTCAACGCAATGGCGACCGCTGCGGCGAACGGCACTCCGATCAAGGGAACTGCAAAATAACCCGCTCCCATCGCCATTCCGGTGATCACGGAAAAGATGACGAAGGCGGTATCGCGTGTGTCCTCAACCACCGTTCTAAAACGAACGATGGACAACGCGCCCACCAAACTGAATGCCATGGCTACGGAGTTACCGATCACCATACTGACCATGGCGATGAACATACACAACAACACCAGGGTCGCAAACATCGACCGGCTTTCGGATTGCTTTTCACGACCGTGGCTCCAAAGGTAGCTTGTCGCGACGGCCAATCCCGCGAGGGCTGACAAGGCAATTCTTATGAGAATCGTGCCCAGATCGGCAATACGGACCGAATCCTGAACTTGCATCCAAGAGTCTAGCATGGTCTGCTCCAGGCATATTCGCCAACATAACGAGGAAGCATGGCGGTACGGTATTTAGAAAATCGGACCGGCTCGATTTGAAACTCGCAAAGAAGCTTTTTGAAAAGGCTCGGCATGCTGTCGACGTACTTGAGTTCAAGTACCAAATGATCGCTCATGACGAATTGCAACGGGTCGTCAACGGTCGTATTCATCTCATTCGGACCGTTCGGATGAGTCGTACAACCCGATTCGATTCCCGCCCACGATTGATCTGAAAACCGAGTGGACATGCATGAGGCCGAGCGCAAATCGCTGTCAACGGTCAAACGAAGCGCATCGTGTGCGGTCTCTAAGTAAAAGGCGCATCTCTTGTACTGAACCAAACACGCTGGTCGCAGATCCATCCGACGCACCTCATCGATGAACCAGTTGTCGCAACTTTGCGAAGCGGGATTCGCTTTGAGCTGTGGCGTTGAATCCAGTTCATCGAGTCGATCGATCGCGAATGGCAAGCGATTCTTCCTGAGTTGCGCATGCGACTTGGATTTGCGTTCCAGGAACACTTGGTTCGCACCGTTGTATCGCCGAATGCGATACTTCGTACCCCGGCAGGTCTCGCTCCGAAATAAGATATCGTGGGTAGGAGTGTCTAGATACAAACTCTCGACGAGATACCCTCGATCTTTGTCGCAATAAGGATCGAACGACATACTCGCACTCGCTAATGCTATCAATCGCTCCTGCATTTCCGCAGACAATAGGAACTTCATCTCGCGCGAAACAAGTTTTGGATTGGAGGAAAATTGCAACGAAGGAGAAAGGTGCTTGGAAGGCAGGATGGACTGATTGGCATGCGTTGTTGTTGGGAGCATCGTGGAATTATATCAGTCAACGAGTTTGCGACCTGCGTGGGCTGTGCTATGAACACTTCGTGTCTGCGAGTGTTTCGACATGAACAACTCATCCAAAAATCTCAGGGCTCGACATGTTGGTATTGACTCGATTTGCGGTTCGCAGCTATCGAAGAACTTGGCCAAGGACTGCCACTTCGACCCAATTTACCTGAATCGGAATCAGAAACATGAAAAAATCGTTTTGGATGCCCGCTACGCTGGGAACCCTTCTCATCACTGGTTGCGGATCCAATCCAGAAACCGCCAACCAAGTTGAACCAAAATCCAGCCCAACGGCTACGAACACGCCTCAGAGCCGTACGGTGGCGAGCAATATCCAGTTGCCAAGCGATCCCAAAGAAGTTGTTCGCTTGTTTCTAGACAGCATGCGTCAAGGGAATGGTGCTCAACTCTCAGCCCTATTGTCCATTGCCGCTCGCGAAGAGATCAGTCGCAAAAAGTTGGAAATCGACCCACTCGGATCGCCTCAGGCATCGTTCGTGATAGGCGATGCGGCACCTCAAGGAGAAAGTATGCTCGTTTCCACGACCTGGAACGAGCCGGCACAAAATGGCCAACCAGCAACCGAACTGGAAGTGGTTTGGGAACTTCGCAAAGAACCAACCGGTTGGCGAATCTTCTGTATGGCCGTGGACGCGAACAACGAAGAAGAAATTCAAGTCGTTAACTTTGAACGACTCGAGCCCGAGCCACCCGCCCCCGAGCAACGCATGGCATCCTTGCCCAATGCGACGCCAACTCCGGCCGGACAGTCCCCTACGCCTCAATATGTGCCTCAAAGTCTCGCGAATGGTCCAGTCGGTCCAACGCAAGGTTCGCTTCCGAACGCACCGCCTCAAGGCCCCCAAAGTCCAGTGGCACCAAGTGGTTACCCGCAACAACCTGGCCAATTCAATATGCCGCCGGTCGTTCCGGCGTCCGTGCAGTTGCCGCCGGTTCAGCCAAGCAATTTTCAACAGCCATCGCCGAACACGTACCCTTCCGGGCCTCAAAGTCCAAACGGATCGGGATTTCAGCTTCCTCCTCCAACCCCCAACAACTTTCCTCGATAAGTTTTGTTGGGACACGATTGGAGACTTGCAGAACGTCGGCTAGTTGGGTTGTTTTTTCGGAAACGACCTGTTCCGGATCACAAAATTACTCGATCCAGCAACTATTTAGGGTTCTAACCCCTTCGGATAGCCCTTCATGGCTTGACCTATTTTGCTAGAATCCTCTATCTTTGGCACCCCGCCGAAAAACGTTCGGCGACGAACTTCCTTTTCCTGACCCTTTATTGATATGAATTTGCTGACGGGAGCATCCTGCTATGGCTTCTATTGAGGAACGAGTCATCGACATCGTTGCTGAACAACTCGGTGTAGAAAAAGACAAAATTGGCCGAGATACCCATTTTGTAAACGATTTGGGCGCAGACTCGTTGGATACTGTGGAGCTGGTGATGGAACTCGAGGAAGAGTTCGATATCAGCATCCCCGAAGAAGCTGCAGAAAAGATCCAACGCGTGGGCGAAGCTGTCGACTACATCGAAAAACAACAAGCTTAGTCCACTCCAACCCAGGATCTGTTTGGAAAGAGCATGAAACGTCGTGTCGTTGTGACGGGGCTTGGTTGCGTTACGCCCCTCGCTTGCCAAATCGGCCAGCTTTGGAAATCTATCCTTGATGGCAAAAGCGGAATTCATCCACTGACAGTCATCGACACGACGCTACACAAGGTCAAGTTCGGCGGAGACGTTGCGAATTTTGACCCGGGCGAAACGGTTGAGGCTAAAGACTCGAAACGCCTGGATCGCTTCACGTTGTTCGCGATGTATGCCGGCCACTTTGCCGTGGCTGACTCAGGTATCGACTTTGGCAAAGAGGACCCTTTTCGTTGCGGTGCGATTTTGGGATCTGGCATTGGCGGTCTCAACGAAATCGAAGAGCAGATGTTCAAGCTCTTTAGTAAAGGGCCGGACCGGGTCAGCCCGTTTACGATTCCCAAAATGATGTTGAATGCAGCGGGCGGGAATCTTGCAATTCAATATGGACTCAAAGGACCCAACTTTGCTGTGGCAACGGCATGCGCCAGCAGCAACAATGCGATGGGTGACGCCCTCAAAGCCATCCAATACGATGAAGCCGATATCATGATCACGGGGGGCACTGAAGCGGCTATTACTTCGATGGGCGTCGCTGGCTTCGCAAATATGAAGGCCCTTTCGACGCGAAATGACGATCCGGCAAAAGCCAGTCGCCCTTTTGACTTGAACCGGGATGGATTTGTTCTTAGCGAGGGTTGTGGAGTCCTAGTCTTCGAAGAATACGAACACGCAAAGAAGCGCGGTGCCAGGATTTATGCTGAGATCCTTGGTTATGGGGGATCGTGTGACGCGGGCCATATTACGGCTCCCGACGATCAAGGTCGAGGAGCAGGGCGAGCAATGCTCAATGCTCTCCGAGATGCCAAATTGAGTCCATCCGATATCAGCTACATCAATGCACATGGAACCAGCACGCCACTCGGCGACAAAGCCGAAACCACCGCTGTCAAATTCGTATTTGAAGAAGCAGCCAAGACCGTTGCCATCTCAAGCACCAAAGGACATCTAGGGCATGCACTCGGTGCCAGCGGTAGCATTGAAATGATTCTTTCGATTTTGTCCTGCTATCACGACGTTATCCCGCCGACAATTAATTTGGACACGCCTGACCCCTCCTGCGATCTAGACTACACTCCCAATCAGGCCAGGCAGGCCTTAGTTAAAATAGCCATGAACAATAGCTTCGGTTTCGGTGGCCACAACGCAACCATGATCTGCGGCAAGGTGGAGTAGGCGCCGCAGTCCTATGCAAATCCGTATCAAGCTTACCGCTCAACTCAGAAGACTTGCTCAGCTCAACTATTTTGATCTCGACCTTGAGTCAACCACATCGGTCGATCACATGGTCCAAATGGTGGCGAACCAGGGCACCGAAGAACTGCGGCAAGCATTGTTGGACGAATCTAGGGTTGTGCGTTCGTCAATTCTCGTTTTCGTGAATAACGAATTAGCAAATTTATCCCAGCCAGCAGAATGGACCGAGCAAACGGATGTCGTACTAACCACGCTCGTCTCGGGCGGTTAACTCACATGCCCAGTCACTCACGCGACCGAACCCTTCCGCCATCTATTTTACCTCCGTTGGACGAACTCGATCGCTCCATCTACGAATGGCAAATGTGGGCCAACGGCGTCGGAGAAACCGGACAGCGCCAACTCAAGGCCGCCAGCGTACTTGTTACCCGCATCGGTGGACTTGGTGGCACGGTCGCGTACCAGCTTGCTGCAGCCGGAGTTGGCCGAATCGTAATTGCCCATGCCGGCAATATCAAACACAGCGATCTGAATCGTCAACTTTTGATGACCTACGATCGTATCGGGACATCGCGTGTGGAATCAGCCAAATCGCGATTGTTGGAACTGAATCCGAGAATGCAAATCGACTGCATTCCCGAGAATGTGAATGACCAAAACGCGGACCGCTTAGTGGCAAACGTCGATATCGTTGTCGATTGTGCACCTTTGTTCGAAGAGCGATACGCCCTGAATCGAGCGATCGTCGCTCAATCCAAGCCGATGGTGGAGTGCGCGATGTACGAATTCGAAGGGAGCCTTACAACGATCATCCCAGGCAAAACTCCTTGCCTTGCGTGCATATCGCCAACCGCCCCCAAGGCATGGCGACGCGAATTTCCAGTTTTTGGCGCGGTTTCCGGCACCTTTGGCTGTATGGCCGCGACCGAAGTCATCAAGTTGATTACGGGAGTTGGCCAGCCGCTTGCAGGACGTATGCTCATGTGCGACCTGGCGGCGATGGACTTCTCGATTCTAAGTGTCCGAAAGAACGAAAACTGTCTTATTTGTCGCGTTTAGGCGACCGGCAGAGTGCGGTACTCCGACTGTGGCCCGCATTGAATCGATTTCGGTTACGCCTATCCCACAACAGCAGATTTTCATTAGAATCATTAATTCGCTCTTTATGGTTCTTTGTTTAGGGTACAAATCATGTCTAATGAATCCGCCAACGTTGCTCCCAAAAAACGTCCCGCTCTGTCGCCTTGGTTCCTTTTGGTTTCCATCGGGATAGCCGCTGTCTTGGTTTTTACGGTCCCTTGGGTCATGACTCAGATCATGTATTTGCAAGAACAGGACTGGTCCAAGAAACGCGCCTTTATCTATGAAGGGCAACCACCAGCGGCTGCCGAACCAGCCAGTGAAGGTGGAGGTGGAGGCGGCCGTGGAAGTGGTGGAGGCGGAGGCGGAGGTCGAGATCCCGACGCAATCTTCGCAAGAATGGATGCGGATTCCAACGGCAAGGTCGAAGGCGAAGAGATCAGCGACCGACTCAAAGGTCGCATGGATCAAATCGATACCGACAAGGATGGTGCGCTCTCCAAAGAAGAATTCATTGCCGGAATGCAAAGTCGAAGCCGCGATGGTGGTTCTGCTGGAGGCTCGGTGGTGCCAAAACGTAATCCCAACGCGCCGCAACCAACTCCTGAGTCAACCACCGGTGCTGTCGAAGAAGAGGCTAAGCCTACAACACCTTCCGAGCCAACCGCACCTGCTAAGGCGAGCGACCAATAACCCGAGTCGAACATGCGCTAGCCCAATTGGGGTAGTTGGGCTAGCGCGTCTTCCATCCTAATTTTTCGGGGTAGTGGATCTTGTTAAAGATCCTGCAGCAACGGGATCTAGATTCTCTTCCGGCGAATAGCTACTTAGCTGATTGTAGTGGATCTTGTTAAAGATCCTGCAGCAACGGGATCTTTGACAGACAAGATCCACTACGCCCAGCCCCAGTATTTAGCTTGAAAGCGGAACTAGACCGTTTAAAACTGGGCCGAGCGCATAATGCAAACGGACTGCGCCGATTGACATAGCTTTTCGATGTCATGAGCATTGTCAATAAATGCCAGCCCTAAGTTTTCGACTTGATGGACCGACAATTGAGACATCAAGTAGATACTGCGGCGCGATTTGATCGAGCTGATCACCGCAGCAGCAAAGGCGTCTTCCAAATCGCTTCGTAGCAGCCTGCGTTGCAACGAGTCGTCCGGCTCGTCCGTGCCAAGTTGTTGCATGCCTTGCGACAAATGCTTGACATCTGAACACACAACGATGCTGCCATTCGAATCCAACTGCATCTCGGCATGTGCAGCCGCTCGAGCAATGTTCATCCATGACTGTTGTGACGAGTCCCCTTCGACAAACGCAACGACGAGGGAATGTTGTTCGCGAACCTCTATGCCTTCAGGACGTACGAACTCGCAAGCTCTGCGAAACACGTGATCCGGATTCCCGCCAAGAATTTTGGCAACCGATCCATCGCAGGCTGGCACCACGGCAATTACGAATTGGACGCCCATCATCCAACCTGCTTCATGGCTCAATTTTTCTTGCAAATGCATGTGGTGGGTGTTGTCCTCGAGCCACGCCAAATTCCAACGATGTTGCGTGGTAGCATTGGCAAAGCTGGGTGAAATTCCATATTTGTCGCTTGCGCTGGGCGAATCCGGCGTACGAATACAATAGATGGGCAACACGACTTCGGCTTCAAATACATCTCGCTGGATGTAGATAGCGTCTGCCGATTGACTTGCTCCTACGTATCCGTGCGATTCCTGATCGGTAGGCTCGTGTTGGACTACTTTGACGGCTTCAAAACAGAGGTGTTCCAGCTCATGCTTGAGCAGCTCGCGCCACGATGCTTTGTTTGCCCCAAGCACGATCGTAATTCTACTTTGGCTTGTGCCATGCTGAACCAGATATTTGACGAGCGCGCATGCGATGGCATTGGCTTCCGGAACACCTTCTTCAATAGCGATGGCAATATGGTCGTCCTCGATCATGGCCAGCGGCAAGGGAGGGAACTCGACAGGTTCATCCAACGATTGCGCAAGGAGCTCGTCGATCGATCGATCGGTCGGAACGCCTGCAATTCGAAACTCCGTCGCATCGTCGGGTACATGAAGCGTGAGCGTCTTCGAACCAATTCTGGGTTCGTAGCAAGTAAATGGTTTCATCGTTCCGTTACCTTGGCGCGATAGAGTGCAGCATGCCGCTCAATCATCCGTCCCACGGAATGTTCATCCCGAACATACGATTGAGCATTCGCTAGAAGTAATTTTCGCTGTTCCTGCTCATTTAGCAACCGGTTGGTCAGTCGAGTCAGTTGTTCCACTCCTCCTATTGGAAAAAGGAACCCGGTTCGGTCGTGCACGATAAGTTCTCGATTTCCTGGGATGTCCGAAGCAACCACGGGAACTCCCGCTTGCATCGCTTCCATGATCACGTTGGACTGTCCCTCGTAGAGGCTGCCATTCCACAAAACCTCGCAATGAGGCAAGAGGTCGTGTACGTCGGATCGTTCTCCAAGAAGCAGCACATGCTTTGCTCCTAAGATGTTGTCTCGGTACTGCTCAAGCCTTTGTCGCTCCGGCCCTTCCCCAATGATAACATAGCAAACGTCTTGGCGCATAACGCGTAGTAATTCCGCCGACCATATGAGGTCTTTGTAACCTTTTTGTGGCCAAAGCCTCCCGACCGATACGATAATTTTTTTTTCTAAAGAGATACCCATTCGCTCATAGGCTTGCTCTCGACTCAGAGAACTAGGTCGCGCCGGTTCGATTCCATTTGGAATCAAATGAAACCATTCCGGCTTGAGCCCATGCCGAACATAAAAGTCGATGGTCCCCTGACTATTGGCGGTGATTCCGTGCGTTCGAAGGGCAAGGCATTTGTCGATCCAAAACTGTAGCCCATTCTTCCAGGGGTCGACTGACCTTTCCGAGCCCAGGATCACCGGCACCCTGGCGGTCAACGCTGCGCTTCGACCATAAGCATTGGCCGCGAAAATCCATGTGTGCAAAATGTCCGGACGAATTTTTTTCAACAACGATCGCAATCGCAGCCATGCGAAGGGATCCAATTTGAGGCGCTTTTGAACATGGTAGACCGTTACATTGGCGTCGACGAGTTCCTTTTCGCGAGGGCCGGTTCGTGTCAACACAATGACCGATACTTCAAATGTTTCGCGATCCAACCCTCGGGCCAACAAGCTGAGCTGCTTCTCTGCCCCACCTTGATCCAACGTTGGGATG
>JBEBHM010000310.1:0-9499 GCA_040080875.1 Pirellula sp. | reverse complement strand
CGTTTGGGATTGTCAACAAAGCGGTACGGATCCCATTTACGATCGAATCGGCACTTCCTCGCGATCACGTGGTCAATGTGGTCGTCACTGGCTCGGACGGCGAACGAATTACAAAAGAGGTTCGGATTGCAGCCATGTCCAGGACGAGTGAATTCGTGATGTGGACGCCGAAAACCGAGGGTGATTTTACGCTGAGCGTCGAAGTGCCTGCACATCCGGATGAAGTGATATCAACCAACAACTCGGTTTCCACACCCATCGCAATTCGCGCGGAACGACTCAAGGTGTTGGTCATCGATAGCTTCCCGAGATGGGAATACCGCTATCTTCGAAACGCGCTGTCGCGAGACCCAGGCGTCGATGTGGCATGTTTGTTGTTTCATCCGATTCTAGACAAGTTGGGTGGCGGTAACAAAGACTACATCAAAGAGTTTCCGTCCGGAATGGACGAACTGTCTAAGTTTGATGTCGTTTTTCTTGGCGATATTGGATTGGAACACCTTACTGCAGAACAGTGTAAACTGCTGAAGGGATTGGTTGAGCATCAGGCAAGCGGGTTGGTGTTCATGCCGGGGTGGCAAGGCAAGCAACACTCGTTAGTAGATTCTGAATTGGAGGCGTTGCTTCCTGTAACGTTGGATCCGTCCCAACCCTTTGGATTTGGCGCTAAATCTCCCATGAAGTTTGAGCTGACCGAAGCGGGCCGACGGAGTTTGCTCACGAAACTTGCGGACACGCAAGATGACAATCTGGAAGCTTGGGCGAATTTACCAGGTTTTCAATGGTACGCTCCGGTTACTAAAGCCAAAGCAGGCACCGAGACATTAGCCGTTCACCAAGAAATGAGCAATGAGTATGGGCGGATCCCGTTGTTGGTGACCAAGACGTTCGGTGCCGGAAAGGTACTCTTTATGGGGACTGACGGAGCCTGGCGATGGAGGCGTGGTGTTGAGGATAAATACCACTATCGTTTCTGGGGTCAAGTGGTTCGGTGGATGGCCTACCAAAGAAACATGGCCAAAGGAGAGACCATGCGATTCTATTTCTCTCCGGATCAACCGTCGATCGGTCAGACACTTGCTCTCCGAGCCAACGTCATGGAGAATGGTGGCGAACCGCTTTCGGTTGGGGACGTCACTGCCAGGATTGAAGCCCCCTCGGGAAAGTTCAAGGCGATACGTTTAACCAGTGGTGGCGTTGATAGTTGGGGTTCGTTCGAAGGGCGATATGAAGTCGAAGAACCCGGGGCTCATCAGGTGATTTTAACTTGCAAACAAACGGGAGCTACTTTGGAAACATCGTTTTTTGTGCAAGGGGCTTCTAAAGAACGTATCGGGCTAGCGGCTCGTCCCAAAGTACTTGAAGAACTGTCGAAAGTTACGAATGGCAAAGTTTTACAACTAAACGACCTCACCGCGTTGCAGACAATTATTGGAAACATTCCCGACCCGCCATCCACTCTTCGACGATTTCAACTTTGGGCCCATCCGCTAACCATTGCTGCGATGCTCATTGCTTTGACCACATTCTGGATTGGCCGCAAATGGGTTGGGCTGATATAGATTTGCCATGTCCTCGTTGAATCCGAAGAATTACCCAAAGGCTTCTGTAGAGCAACTTGTCGACAACACCTGTAGAGACTTTGAAACGAAATGGCGCGAGGGCAAGTGCCCGTCCATCAAACATTTTCTTCTCAGGGTACCCCATGAATTGAGACATGCGGTTTTGTTGGAGTTGACGTTGCTTGAGCAACAGCTTTCTCGGTCCAAACAAAAAACCGTTCGGACCAAAGTTGCCTCCGATCAACTCGAAGAGGGGCTGACACAGATACCGACTCTTCTTACCGCAAAAACTCAAGCATCCCTACCAGCCAGTTTTGGGAATTACGAGCCGAAGTACTCTTTGGGAAGCGGAGCGTCGGGCGATGTGTTCGCAGCGGTCGACAGTTCCGATGGACATTACGTCGCAATCAAATGGGCTCATTCCTATCTAGCTGCCCAAGACGATCTTGATCGATTTCTTAAGGAAGCAGACAACGCATCGAAGCTAGACCACCCGAATATCGTCAAATATATCTGTGCTGGTGAACAGGATTCGCGACCATTCATTGTCTTTGAATACTTGAATGGCATTGATTTACGTGAGCTCTTGCGTGCCAAGGTGACTTTAACACATGAGCAAATTCTGAGCGTCATCGCAACTGTATGTCGAGCGCTCCAATTCGCACATGATCGAGACTTGATTCATCGCGATATCAAACCATCCAACATGATGGTCGTGCTCCCTGAACTGATGGACATCTATAATGATCCACTTGCGGAACATCTCGATATCCGAATTTTGGATTTTGGAATCGCCAAGCAAATAGACGCAACGGCGCACCTGACAGTTACTGGAGAGAGAATCGGTACGCCCATGTACATGAGTCCAGAGCAAGCGTCGGGTCAATCCAAAAATCTGGATCATCGGTCGGATATTTATTGCCTTGGTGTCGTATTTTACGAACTGCTGACAGGCTCTAGGCCATTCGCGGGAAACTCGGATACCGTAGTCAATAATATTAGCCGCAACGAAGTCCCGTTGATTGCCAAAACCCATCCAGAAATCCCATTTCCGATTGCAACGATTTGTCAACGATGTCTTCGGCTGAGTCCAAACGACCGATATTCGCGAATGTCAGACATTGCGGATGACATCGACCGTTACCGAGTTGGAAAACCTATTCGAGCCAAGCCCGTCGGGTGGATCGAGAGCGTTCGGTCGACCTGGCGGCAAAAAGAGTTGACCCGACCAGCCATTGCAGCGGTGTTGACAGGACTAATTGCGTTTGCCGTTGCATCTGTGTACATCCTAACTCGGCCGTCATTGCCACAACGTCTTCATTCGACCGACGAACCAAAATTGCGACCTATGCAGGCTTGGATTCGCGGGTTACCTGAATCACTTACCGACAAACAGTCTCTTTCGACAGCACTTCAGCAATCGCAAGTCGTGGATTTGGTTGAGTTCGTGCGATCCGCAAAAGTAGACGCGAGCCCGTTTTTGGGCGTACTTAAGGAACTGTTATCCGAATCGAAAAAGTCAGAGGCTGACGAAAGTGCAATGCCCGGGGGGCCTTCTTCAGCATTGCTTGAGGCAACCCTAAGCTCGATTGCACCTCAACATGTTGAGCGAATCGATCTTAAGGCCGTTGCTAAGTGGGTTTCCGACGTGTATCTGCCGAAACATAACGAGGCTTGGTCAGAATTTTTGCTTCCCTTTCTAGAACAATTCGCGAAAGTGTGGGAGTCTCAATACCGACAAACTTCTTTAGCATCGGATCGAGCAAAACGTTGCCATCTTCTGGCGACAATGAATTGTCGGGATCCCGCGAGATTGGTTGCTTTTTTGGAGAATGCCTATCCGCAAGAGATTCCAACGTGGAGTTATTCGATTGGTCTTGCAACGGAGGATATGGCCAGCTTGCTAAAGATCGATTGGAGTCCATTTGAATCTCAGGACAAATTCGTAAAAGAGTCGGACTGCGTTGCTGCTGCCAATCGAGCGTTGGCTCAATTTGCTACGGGCAATTTAGATGTGCTTCGCGAGGCGCTCCGCGACCGCCCGGACCCTCGCCTTCGAACTTACGTAATGCATCAACTAGTGGAGACCGGCTTGTCCGTGAATCCCATTATCAGCCAGATGATGCAAGAAGACCGAGCGGACGTACTCTATGGCCTGACGATTATTGCAGCATTATTCGATCGCGATCAAATCCATCGAAAGACACTTTCTGCTGGCAAAGAATGGGTGGCGTCGACGTATCGGCAGCACCCGGATGCAGGCGTTCATTCGATGTGTGGAATACTTCTCGATCGATGGGATTTGGCCGACGAACGACGAAAAGCATCGGACGAGTTCAAATTGGCCGAACGAAAGCCCGATCATGAATGGTTCGTCCATCCTCTTGGAATCCCGTTTGCAGTCGTTCGAGGTCCGGTCGACATCAAACTTGGTAAGCCGATAACGAAAGAAGAATTCTCTGGAATCCACGACCATTCCGTTCACATCGATCGATCCTAGTCGATAACCACCTCGCAAATAACGGTTCAGCAGTTCCGCCTGATGAACCCGAATTTTTTGACAAAGGATAGTGATGATTCGGCTGCCAGCGGTTTGAGTTATCTCAATTGCTTAGACTACTGCAACTGGCTTAATCGAACATATGGGTTCGAAGAGCTGCCTGATACAGATCAATATGATGGGAATGGGAACCCATCCATACTCACGGGTTTTAGTGGATTCCGGCTTCCGACAAGTGCCGAATGGGAGTATGCGAGTCGTGGACGAACTTCCACCCCAAGATATCACGGGACTCTTGATACACCCTTTTCGGATTGTTACATTGAGAATTCAAAATTCACGGGGCCGACGTTTGGTAATCGTTTCGGATTGTTAGGGATTCATTCCAATCACGATTGGACTATGACTCGCATTCTGCGAGTGAATGAAGGCCAAATCCTGATGCGAGGTTCGACGAAACAATCGAATGACAGGTATCGAAGGGTCGAAGACGCCAATTGGACAGATAAAAAAATTATTTCCCCGCACACCGGTTTTCGGATCGTATACGTAGATCAGCAACAACAAGAGAGGTAACTTGAATGGGAACCAATAAATGTACTTATGAATGCCAGGACGGGAGCTTCAGTTTGGTCAATGACGATTCGAACCCAGGCTTCTTCTGCCCTAATTCGCTAAGTAGCTGCACGGTAACGGGCGAGCAGAAGACGATTACGGCGCTGCCTGATCCACCTGAAGCGTTAAAAATGGGAAAGAATTCTGGGCAGTATGTCTATCATGCCGATTCTAAGAAGCTTTTGTTTTCATGCGGAGAATGCGGGAAAGGAAAGCACTTTCATCCAGAATTGACCGTGAAGGAACTCGCAAAAATTGACCCAGACACCGCCGAACTTGTCAAATCGCTGCAGAAGAACAAGAAAGTTGCAACCTTCAGTGTTATCCTCAAAGCGCAGAACATTGGATAGCGTCCGCGTTTGTTGCGACCGCAAGAAATCGAATCCGTTCTCGACGCGATTTTTCCAGCCAGGTGCGATTGCCTACGAATTTTTCGGGGCGTCGTCGGCGCCCCAGTTGGTGCATCATTTTTGGTCGCTGCAGTCTAAGCGAGGGATGATTGTAGGCCCCCACGGGTCCGGTAAATCAACGCTCGTCGAAGCCCTTATTCCAGAGATGAACCACCTCCGACCCGAGGCGGTTGTTCATTTCCTTAGATTTACGCATGGCCAACCGGCTTGGAGGTTGTTGCGCGCGTCGATGCTGAAATGGAAATCGAACGATACGGTGGTTTTGGACGGTTACGAACAGCTTAGCTCATTTCAGAAACACATCGTTGGATGGAAGTGCCGAAAAAATATTTCCATCCTGGCCACCATGCATGCACCGGAGAGAGGATTTGAATTGGTCTGGAGAACCGAAGTGGATGACCGATCTGCCGCATGGGTTATCGAGCAATTGCTGCGACCAGAATCGTCTGAACGCTTGGTCGCGCTGCTCCAGTCAACGCATTGGGCAAACTCGCGATGTCGACATGGGCAGAATTTGCGTGAATCGCTCTTCGATATGTACGACTGGTGGCATGAACACTCAAGTTCATCGTAACGGTTTCCTTAATCGTTTCGTGAAATACAACCAAGCTAACAATCCTTCGTCTATAAATCTGTTTTTTCTACTCGGATCGAGCCATTGGTTTCGTGCTTCTTCTTGATCGTGATCGAACCGTTTGACGTACCCAGTTCAAGTTGCACGGTCTGGCCAATGCTTTCCGATGATCCATGCATCAAGGCGTTCAGACTCCTTGACGATTTCTGCTTGGCTTCCACTTCCTGATCGTCAAAACGAATGCTGCCGTTTGAGGTACTTGCTTTGATGGACACAGTCGTTATTGGAGAGAGAAGGACTTCGATGCTTCCGTTGCTGGTGCGCAATCGGCTATCACCATCGAGAGTGCAGTTTTCAAGTTTGATACTGCCGTTGCTGGATTTTGCTTGAACCTTACCCAAGGAGTCTTCGATGGATATTGCTCCATTGCTTGTGACTGCCTCAATGCTCCCGATCGCGTTCGAGACCTTGATCCTTCCGTTGGATGTCTTGATGGTCACAGGACCTCTATTGCCGTTGCTTGTAATCTTTCCGTTCGAGGTAACGAGTCGCACGGGCCATGACGAAGGTACTTTGAGTTCGTAACGAACCGAGTCCATCGAGAACAATCGTTCTGTAGATTTGTTGGCGTGAATCGTAACGGAACCATCGGTGGTCTCGATTTGTGGAATCAGGGAATCAAGGCGTGAATCTGCTTCTTCTTGGGTGTTGCCGTACGATTTGAGATGGGCCACAAGTTGAATCTCTTGTGATTCGCATGGTGAGACTTCGATGCTTCCGTTGTGGGTTTCGGCGATCACATCAACCACTGAGTTGATTGGAATCGTCTTTTCAAAAACCTGCGTTGCAGAAAACTGCGGCACGTCGCATCCAGCGAACATCGCAATCCCAACTAAACAGCTAGCGATCGATGGAGTGACAAGTTTCATTTTTTCTACCTGGGTAAATGTCCTTGCGGTCGATCCGAGAATCGAAGCTATCGGTATCCTGCCTAAGAAACACGGTCCGCCCGCGTTTTCGTGCGTCACAAATCGAGGCAGTCGATGATGCGTTTATTCGAGCAACAGCCTACATTATTGGGATTCGGTATCAAAACATTTTGAGAAATCCAAAATTCCTTTTCGCGCTCAATCGAAAAACCATGCCATCACAGCCAATTTCGCCACTCCGCAGAGCCTTGGCTGCCTTCGATCGGAAGCTGACTCGCGATGCCATCTCCATTTGGCTTGCGGGGGTCGAAGCGGTCCAATCTGATCATGTCGTGGAGTCTCAGATCGATTGGGACGGCAAGTGGTTATCGATCGCAGATCATACCTGGGATCTGTCACAAGTGAATCGTTTGATCGTGGTGGGTGCTGGAAAAGCAACCAGTGGAATGCTGACTGGGCTGCGGAAAGCATTTTCGCGATCAAAAGATCGTGTTCCTCCGCTATCCGGTTGGATCAACATCCCCGAAGGAGTACAACACAACACAGAGTTCGTCCAAGACGACATTAATGTCTGTGAGGCTCGGCCGCTTGGTTGCAATGAACCAACCGACAGGGTTGTGGCGGGTACTCGAAGAATTCTCGAATTCGTTGAGAGTTCAGGACCGAACGACTGCGTGATCGCGTTGATAAGCGGTGGTGGTTCGGCCCTTCTGTGTCTGCCAATCGATGGCATCTCGCTCGAAGTCAAGACGCAGCTGACTCGCGATCTTGCGTCCACCGGTGCCAACATCGAACAACTCAATGCAGTCCGCAGATGCTTGAGTCAGGTCAAAGGTGGCTCTTTAGCACGAGCCTGCAAAGCAAAGATGCTAATAACGTGTGTTCTGTCGGATGTGCTTGGTGATCCGCTGGAGTTTATCGCGTCCGGCCCAACGATTCTCGAACCTTTTCCGGACCCGCGCCAAGCCATGGAGGTCATGGACAAGTTCTTGCCACGACAGTACACGCTCGTTAGGCAATTGTTAAACAAACAGATGCACATAAGCGAATCAGCATTTCCCGAAGGCAGTGTGCAGCGTCCAAATCGGGAAGTGATTGTTTTGGCCAACAACGCGACTGCTGTGGACGCTTCTGGAAAAAAAGCCGTCGAGATGGGATATCGATATTGGATGAAATCCGAAAGGCGCTGTGAGGGTGAGGCGGAGGAGGTCGGCCGCAAACTGGCGGTGCAGATGATCGCCTCCTGCGAGGATTCCCAGATTGATTGCATCATTACTGGAGGGGAGCCAACAGTTCGGTTGCCGCCGCAACACCTTCGTGGTCTCGGCGGCAGAAACCAACAACTTGCCCTTGCCGCGTTGGACGAATGGAATCGGCGAGGTTTTCACCAAGCTGACTTTGCTTTGGTCGCCGGCGGCACGGATGGTGAGGATGGACCAACGGACGCAGCGGGAGCATTTGTCGATCCAGCAATTCGAATTCAAGCATTGCAAATGGGCCTGGAACCAAACGATTTCCTGAGCCGTTGCGATGCTTATCACTTTTTTGAACGAGCTGGCGGTCTGTTGAAAACCGGCCCCACAAATACGAACGTCTGCGATTTACGGGTGGCTTTGGTAAGGCGACTAGACGCTGAGAGTCGTTCGTGAAACAATTGCACGCTCCACATTCTTCCCTCCTAGAGTATAGGCTTCGAATATGACTCATGTCTCTCGCCGATTTGCCCTCCAATCCTTAACCCTTGCAACGCTGTCTGCTGCCCCACCCTTCCGGCAGGCCTTCGCAGCACCGTTCAAGTACAAATTCAAGCTTGGCATTCAGCTTTATTCGCTTCGCGAATTCCCTGTTGACCAAGCTCTGCACCATGCCAAGGATGCTGGCTTCGAACAAGTCGAGTTCTATAGTGGTATGTTGCCGCTGAACTCATCGAAAGAGAAAATCGATGAGATCGTCGGCATGGTCAAGAAGCTTGGGCTGAGCATTTCGGCGCATGGCGTCAATAAATTTACCAAAGATGCGGACGCAAACCGAAAGACCTTTGAGTTTGCAAAAGCGGCTGGGATCAAGACGCTTTCAGCCGATCCCGATCCAGATTCCTTTGATAGCTTGAACGTGCTCGTCAAGGAATTCGATATACGTATCGCCATCCACAATCATGGCCCGACCCACCGATACAACAAAGCTCTGGACGTCGTGCGAGCCATCGAAAAATCTGACGTGCGAATCGGCGCGTGCGCTGATCTTGGTCACTACATTCGATCGGGCGAAATGCCTGTCGACGTAATCCGTTTATTGAAGGGGCGACTCTACGGCGTCCACCTCAAGGACTTCGCGGAAATGCAAAACAAGACCAAGGGAGTTATTCTTGGCAAGGGGTTCCTCGACTGCGCAGCCGTTTTCGAATCACTGGACAAGACCGGATTCCCGGCCGACGGTGCACTCTCACTGGAGTACGAAGAAAACCCCAAGGATCCCATCAGTGACATTCGAGAATGTTACGCGGTTGCTCGCAAAGCCTATGATGCCAGCGGGTCGTGATCGCTTCGTTGACTACCATTTGTGCCAGAAAAGAGCACTTTTTCGTTGCCAATGCTGAGGCGAACCCTGGCGCCGATCGGCCTGACGTTGTGCTAGAATGCTCGTTTGTCGCCCAGTTCCCCTGAGTTACCTACTTTCATGATTTCGATTGTCGTCCCACTTCTCGATGAACAAGATTCGCTCGTCGAGCTGGTTCAACGTATTCAATCAGCCATTCAACTGGGACAGCTAGGTGAATTCGAGGTCATTTTGATCGATGATGGGTCACGCGATGATTCGTGGCAGATTATCGAACGACTTGCTGCCGAAAAGAGCTTTGTTCGAGGAATCCGTTTTCGCCGAAACTTTGGCAAAGCGGCCGCGTTGTCCGC
>JBEBHM010001043.1:0-2512 GCA_040080875.1 Pirellula sp. | reverse complement strand
CGACGAACTCTGCAAATCCGCCGTCAATATCGACACCCAGAATCGTTGTGTTCACACACACATGGGCTTGACCTTCGCGGCACTGGCGACAGTGGCCGCATACAATGTGCGATTCACTGGCGACGAAATCTCCCACTGCGCGATCTGAAACGCCCTCGCCCACTTCAATAATTGTCCCGCAAAACTCGTGCCCAATGATTCGTGGCGGCTTGATTCGAGATTGCGACCATGGATCCCACTGATAAATATGGAGATCAGTCCCACAAACTGAAGCAGCTTCCAATTTAATCTTTACATGGCCTGGCTTGATCTGAGGCTCTGGGGTATCAATGAGTTCAACACCCCGCTCTGGGCGCGTCTTTGCTATCGCTTTCACGCCGTCTAGAATACCGAGGAGTACATGCTCCCGACTTGCGCATTTCTATTCCAAATCCATATCGGTAGTAAAGGCTGGGCAAAAGCTTGTATACAAAAACGGGTAGCTTCGAATAATGTCCCCTCACAGATACACCTGCCGCCGTGTTTTGGGCTCGTTGCTCATGGATGGAATGATTTCTGATCCCAAGTGGAGCGATGCCCCGTGGACTACCGATTTTGTCGATATCGAAGGGGATGCGAAACCGAAGCCCCGTTTTCGAACTAGGGCCAAAATGCTGTGGGATTGTGAATATTTGTACATCGCCGCAGAGATGGAAGAGCCCCACGTCTGGGCTACATTGACGGAGCACGATTCAGTAATTTTTCAAGACAACGACTTTGAGGTGTTCATTGACCCAGATGGTGATTCGGCCCGGTATTTTGAGTTTGAAATCAATGCCTTGAATACCGGGTGGGATCTGTACCTCGAAAAGGCGTATCGTGATGGCGGCTCGGCCGACAACAGTTGGGAAATGCCTGGATACAAATCAGCGGTGCACATCAATGGGACATTAAATGACCCAAGCGACATTGATGTTGGTTGGTCCGTTGAGATCGCAATGCCGTGGTCGGCTATGGAAAAAGGCGGAATGCGCGTGCCACCTCATCCTGGGGATGTATGGCGCATCAACTTTAGCCGCGTACAATGGCAAGTGGACATCATTGATGGCAAATATGTCAAACGCCCAGGGCTAAAAGAAGATAACTGGGTCTGGACTCCGCAAGGTGTGATTGATATGCACCAGCCAGAAATGTGGGGATATTTGGAATTGGTCGAATAGAATGGAGTAACACCATTCCAATGTGCTAAAAAATCGAACACTGGTTAATGTGTTGGCCCGTTGAAAATTCACTATTTGGCTTCAAATCGAGCGTTACGGATCTTGCGGGATCAACCTTTGAATTCGCTCCATGTGGGGAGCAATAACGTTTCCTTAACTGTTTGGTAACTTAGATTTAACAAGCTCGAATCAACTTGGTGAGGGAGTATTCAAAAAATATGTTGAAACGTGCATTTACCCTAATCGAATTGCTTGTTGTAATCGCCATTATTGCGATTTTGGCTGCAATCCTCTTCCCTGTTTTCGCAAAAGCAAAAGAAGCTGCGAAGAAGGCCTCATGTCTCAGCAACAGCAAGCAAATGTCAATTGCACTGTTCCTTTATGCTGGCGATTCGGATGACACACTTTGCCAAACAAGCTGGGAATCCGTCCTAACACCTCAAGCAAACAATCCTGGCGGAACATACCAAATTCACTGGACGTTTCTCATGCAGCCATACATCAAGAATTGGAATATCTTCGAATGTCCAAGCGATCCTAAACCAGTCACACCAAAATATCCAGCTCCGAACGGAATTGCCGACCTGGGAAAGGTGAATGCCGCTGGCCTCATGTATTGCGATTGGCAAGCTCCAACTTACAGCTACATTCCGAACTATAATCTTTTGCCAGCTCATGACTGGATTCCAGTTTCAATGACGACGCTTCCTGAGCCAGCAAATATTATTTCTTTGGCTGAACGAAGGGACAAGTTGCCTAATGGAACACAAATGGGCAAGCACAAGGGCGTCAGCGGTTTCAACCCATCCCAACCATGCCCAGGATCGGTCCAAGTTCCGCCTCAGTATGGAATCATCTCAGGAGCATTCAACTATGCGTATTGGACAGAAGGATTCGCGAAACAGCACCTGCTCGCCGATACGAACGATAAGACCGATATCCTTCGCGTAATGTGGACTCGCCACTCTGAGGGTGCAAATTATGCGTATTCCGACGGCCATGCGAAATTTGCTCGCATTGGACGAACATTGGATCCGACGTCGTACCAATATGGCGAAAAATTCTATCCAAGCTATGCTTCGTATAATCCGTCACCTTGCGTGAACTAGCCTGCCGCACAGAAAGATTTGGCCCCTGAAGTGGTTTAGGGGCCAAATTGGAAACCAAATATGATACAAACCTTTGCCGCACTACTTTTGGCAAATAGCGTTCTAATACAGGACCCAGTCACATTTTCCTTTGCTTTTTTCGGCTGTAATCGCGTCGAAAAGTCTGCTTGGAATTCCGAGGAAAACCCAAGCACTGCTAACCTT
>JBEBHM010000309.1:0-9548 GCA_040080875.1 Pirellula sp. | reverse complement strand
CCAGCTATTTCAATATGCGTTTTTGCGAATTCTAGCTCGACATCATGGACTTCGAGTCGAGACATCCAAATGGGTTGGACAGCTTTTGTTTGGGCATGATGATCCCCCTGTCTCCAAGGAATTACCCTCCTTCGTTGAGGGGCATCAGGTTCCCTATTGTGTCTACCCCCATCCTCTATTCAACTTCCCGGTCGCTAATATTGACCTTTGGGGCTACTTTCAGTTCGACACGGCTGCTTACTTGCCACATCGAGAGTATTTTCGGTCGTTGTTTCGCCCGGTATCATCCATCGCCGAGAAATTGACCCCTGCGCTTCATCGTATCGTCGGTCAAACCGATGGCGTTCGAGAACACACGCTTGTCGCCCTTCACATTCGGCGAGGCGACTTTCAAGGAGGTCTGTTCTTTCCGGCGCCCACAGAATGGTACCGTGCGCTATTGGAACAGGTTTGGGCGACGCTGCGAAACCCGGTTCTCTACATTGCTTCCGATGACCTTGAAAAAGTAGTTGCGGATTTTTCTGATTACAAACCGTTCACGGCTGCCGATTTGGGTGTGGAAATACCAGAAGCACCGTTCTACCCTGATTTTTACATGCTGACACAATCGAATCTGCTTGCGATCTCCAACAGTTCGTTTTCATTCGCGGCAGCAATGCTCAACGATTGGGAGCCGAGTTGTTTTCGGCCAAATCAGCATCTTTCGAAACTCATCCCTTTCGACCCATGGAACGCATCCGTATTGTTGGACCGAAATTTAGGCGAGCCACTAATACATCCGTTCAAACTTTAGTGGCCCAATCGATTTAGATGTGGCCAATTCAAAGTAAGCGATTTTGGCGTCAGGGGCGACAATTAAAACAACGAGAGAGTTTCGATTCAAATGAGTCCGTAAGAATTTCCATAGGTTTTTTTGGAAAAAAGCGACTGAATCAATCTATGCGATTTGGATTGAGAAATAAAGCGACGAACATGTCGCGATAATCCCGATGCAAGGTGGTGGAATCGGGGAAAAAGCAGGGGCCCCGGATAGGGCTTTTGTGGCTTGCAAACAGCACGCTTGCCGATAGAATCGCTCAGAACGGGTGTCAGCGATGGCACTTGTGCGGAAAGCACGATAAAACTCCAGTGTTTTCATTGATGGCGATGTAGCTCAGTCGGTTAGAGCAACGGCTTCATAAGCCGTGGGTCGATGGTTCGAGTCCATTCATCGCTACTATGGTTTTACTAAGCGATTCGTTGATAAAACGTTAACCGGGAGCCGTTTCCCGATCGCAATGTTCCTGGCAAAAAACGTGTAGTACTACACGATTTCCTTCAGGAAAGGCGTTCGGTATGGCAAAAGAACCGTCATACTGTCGGCACAAGCCGCCGAATCAGGCCTACATTCGATTGAAGGGCAGATCCCTGAAGTCGATCGAGAGATATAACCGACTCAAGGCAGAGTGGTTGCTCAATCCGCATTTGGTAAAGCTGAAACCCAAGGCAAGTACAGGACCCTTCATGGCCGATCTCTGCTTGGCGTACTTGGATCACGCAGAAGTTTACTACAGCAAGTCCAATGAGGCGGAACAGCTTGGTTACGTATGCGCACCCGTGGACGCTTTGTATGCCACTCTTCCAGTTTCTGAATTTGGGATATCAGAGTGAGACCATCGGAGTTGTTTGCAATCCGGCCCGGCGATATCGACCGAAGCGGCATTGAATGGATGTACCGTCCGCCAGAACATAAAAACAAGTCGAAAGGAAAAGGACGATCAATACCTATCGTGGGCGATGCACGAGAGGCGTTGGAAGACTACATGAATCGTCCGCAAGATTCCTACCGCCGCGCAATTGTCCGCGCTGCTGAACTGCAAGGTGTTCCCAGTTGGCACCCATATCAGATAATACACCTGAACCTGACGCAAATTCGGGATGTGCTAGGCGTTGAACACGCGCAAGCTATGGCGGGCCATTCGAATATCCGAATTTAATGAGCTGCTGCCAAATCAACTCGGCACGGATCGCATTCCAGATATCATTCGGATGGACTCCGTCGCCATGCATTGCTGGGTTATAACCAGCCTCGGCCATCAGACGCGTCCCGTTGATTGCGATGACGTTTGGAGTCTCGTTGGCTATCTCTGCAAAAATCGCCGCGTTTCGCAAAAAGGTCGCGTATCCGGTGGCATCGGTCCCTATGGTTGTTCTCGGAGGATCGGACACCAGCACGATTGGAACTGTTGCTTGCTGCCAGTTGGCACCTCGCCACAGAGCGATAAGATTGACGATCGTAGTTTTAAACGCAGCCTCAGTAGTTGGCAAACCCGTTTCGTTAGTGCCGAACGAACTGAAGATGCAATGGTACGGGCCGTACTGGTGGAATTGGTTGTATGCGGTCGAGTGGTTCGTGATGAAGTCCTGCGCCGTGCAACCACCGACGGCGAACGTATCGAATACCATGCCTTGGTTTCGAAGTGCGTCTCGGTACCGTACGCCACCGCACACTAGCCCTGTCGCAGCGGCAGCACCATCCCAGCCTTGAATAGTGATCGACGGGAATGGCTTGGCCGCATCGTAGGGTAGCACAGGTGTTTCGTACGAGGTCCACGCATTGTTGCCGATCGATGACAGATTTAACCCGGTTGTGAGGTGAGTCGCAGCAACGTCTGCATAATAGTTAGGTACCGCTGTGGCAACTGGCTGGTAGTAGACTCTCGCATTGTTTGGACCCGATGAATTGCCAGCAAACCACATTTTTGCTTTCAAAGAAGCCGTTTCAATCGGAAAGAAAAGTTCCTTGTCATCGGAGACAGCGATACCAGTATTTGGGCTTCGAGGTCGCAGCATGGCAGCAAAACCCTCACTCGTGCCCGACATCGCGGCGAGAGGCTTGCCCGCCATTTGATTGTTTGTGTAGTTGCTTGCTGCGCCAACAAAATTGAAATTGGCAGTTCGAACAACGAATTGATCCGCAGCCCCGGATACGACCGAAACCACCGTTTCCGAGGGTGGCCCGAACATGTGGAATGCGAGACTATTCAGCCGGTGAATGATCGCTCCTCCCGCGCCACCCGGGTTAGTCTCCTGAGAATCGCCGATGTACGCTACGTGCTGAATGCTGGTGGGTGCAGCTTGGACTAGCTTTCCGAAAATAGACGCATCCCCAGAAACGTACGGAACGGTTTCGTAAGTGGGACGACGTTTTCTGCGTTGGCCGAATGCGCTTGTCGATAGCAAAATAACGATACAGAACGCAGAAAGCAGAATTCTCGCATATGGCGTTGTTGTGTATCTCCGCGATGAGGAAGCGAAAGGAACGTGCTGACTCAGTTTAGTCTGATGCAGTCGGTTAACCTTCGCAGTCGTGTCGATCGATCGGAGTCTTCTCCAATTCCATTTTTTGCCCTTGGGGGTAAGAACCCCTCTGCAAAGAACAAGATCATGCGCATGATCGATTCGCATACGATAGAGATTCCAATCTCAAATGTTAAGTAAAGCCGGGCAATTTCTACTCACCACCCCAATTTCTCTCAAACCATGGGTGGGTATATTGTAGCGAAACCCAGGTCGCATTGGGAACCGTTATCGATGCAGACGGTCGATTCGTGACACGAGCTAGCGCCACTCCTGAATTGCCGAGATGTATTTCGAGTACCGGTCAAGAACTGCAAAACGTCCGCCTAATCCGCGAGTTACTACAGACTTGCAAAAAGTGTAATACGCAAATCCCTTGCATTTCCTGCGTTTCTTCGCTACACTTTGCAATACAGGGAACGAGGCAAAAACAGTTAAATCCCTTGGGAATATTGCGATTTCACAGCGTTCAAAGTCTCGCTTCATAAGCCGTGGGTCGATGGTTCGAGTCCGCTCATCGCTACTTTAGGTCTATCATGCGATTAGTTGATACATCGCTATACCTACTTCGAAACGGCCATGTCGCGAATTCTTTTTCGCCAACTATCCATATCGCGACACATTTCTTCCAACACCCGGCGAGCTGGGCCACTCGCTTCGTTGATGCCTTGTTCCCAATCTTGAACGGTGGAAACCGCAACTCCCATGAACTCAGCGAATATGGCTTGGCTTAACCGCAATTGATTTCGAATCGACTTGATCTCCTCAGCCGAAAATGGCTGCGGGCTCAAATTCAATACAACCTTGCGAACAGTAAGAGTCTCCTGGAGTTCGTCTAGGTTGGAAACAGTCTCCAGCTTTTCCGCAAAACTCTCAAGTCGTTGCTTAATCTTTGATCCAAGACTCTTGTTCATGTGGTTCACTCCAGGATTGTGAAAATAAAAGGGGGAGAGATTATCGCTTTGCTTTCGCATCGAGCATTTTGCCGACATGCTCAATGAGTTTTCTGATTGAACTCAGTTCGTCGCGTGAAATACCCTCCTGTTCTTTCTTGTCGTAGACGATCACCATCAGCACCAAGCAGTGTTCTGGAAAGTAAGCGTAACAAACTCGCAAACCGCCACTCTTACCGCGAGGATCGTTGTCCGCAACCCACCGCAGTTTTCTCAATCCGCCAGAGCCAGGAATCACCTTGCTCTTGGTCGGGCCGACCATGATGGCAACCTCAAGCATAAATAACGCCATTTCGTCGCTGTCGTTTGGGAACAACTGTTTCCAGTCATCCTCAAACTCCTCCAAATAAACGAAATGCAACAGGTCTTCGGGAGTTAATGCTGGCGAATGCCTCACGGCCACTCCGTCAAAGTTACTCGTTTACCCTGCAAGATGATCTCCAGTTTCGGCTTTGAGCTGATTCCAACTTTAGAAGTATACGGTTAAACCGGATGTAAAGCAATTTGAATTTCCGGAGAATTTGATGTCCAAGACGCGTCGAACAGCGCACCAAGAACAAAAGGAGACCACGTTTCCGCGATCTCGCAAACTGTGTCATCTGGAAAAGTGCTGTGATTGATCAAACGAACGAACGAAATTCCCAGTTTGGAAAAGGCAGATCCTGTCATGCGCTCTGTAACTGCGAACGTCGGTGGCCATTGGCCGAATGATAGTTCCGCGCCAGCAGTCATCCTTTGCGTTGAGACCTTGTTTAAAAAGGAGATTTTGACGCCTACTCCGAAATTGACCGCAGACAACTGCAATCGAGAGTACACGATCGATGCCCGATTCACGTATGGCATGAGTAATCCATGGGACGCAAGCGGTGAAGAAGGTGGATTTAATTTGGAGAGCCTGCCAGTTCTTGCAAACCCAACGCAAAATGCCACCAAAGAAAACAATGCGGTGGTTGTACGTGGTCCATCGCCATCACCTTTGTTTGGTAGCAGTGTTGGCAGAGGTATTGTCGGCTCCACGTTTAGGGTTGGTTAGTTTTGGAAATCATATGATATGAGCAACGAATTCGATCGACTTGACCAAGTATCGCTTAACTTAGAATTGCAAAACCATGTCCAGGCAGACGTGGCTTGTGCATTTGTCGTTGCGAACCAGCCTCGATCGAACGGGCTCGGAAAAGTGCATGTAGGTCGAATTGACTTTTTGATCGTTAACAGCTTTTTCTGGTTCGGACGCTGCGAAATTGCGATCGACGACCAGGAGTATGAGATGATCAAGAACTATGTCGACGAATCGATTGGAGCGGGCAGACTTCAAATCGAGACTGACGCCGGGAATGGAACATATCTCGCGAACATCCTCCATCTGCATGTCGTGGATGATATCCTGACGTTCTACGTTGGACAGGGCTCGTTGATCAGTCCTTTCGGACCAACTCCCTGGTAGTGCTTGCGGTTGTCGCTTCCGATCCACTTCTTGCACACGTGAGTCAATGGCTCAGGTTTAGTCCAGAAAACAAATGGGATGTCACGCGTCCCAGAAAGGAGATAAGCAATTGCCATCCTCAGCTAATTGCAAAACAGTTGGCTTAACCTCCTTCCATAAATGTTCTGCAATCAGCTCGATGGTCTCTCCGGGATTGCGAGAAAAATCAATTTCATGTTTTGCAAAATTGCCTCTGGCTACATGCCTTATAAAATGCCTCCGGAGGGAGAAGGGTGGATGAGTCGCACCCTCCATCGAAGTACACTCCAAACCTCCACGAGCAACTTGAATGCTCCGAAAGAAGATGTCCAACATTGTGTGACAGAAATCAATGCCAACTAAGATCGTCGTTTCGTCCAGTTCAGATACAAGTCCCGCTTGAATCACAAGTGCAGCCCCAGTCAAATCAGCTTGTATTTCGTGAGCCCAATTTGTGCTAATAATTGGATCAAAATGCAGTGCACTCTCAGCGCCAGATTCGAATTGTGGCGCCCCTGATTTTTGGTCCATAAGGTGTCCGAATTCATGACCAAGAATCAGCATTTCAGATAAGTCAGCGATTACTCCAGCAAAAGTCTGTCTTGTAGGGTCCACTAGATACTGTTCACTCGCGAAGACGCCTAAATCAACATTGAATAGCGTGCAATGCAAAACGTCCTCGAAGCGATGTTTGATACTCGGATTATTCTTAATCGCATCGATCGATGATTCTAGGTCAAAAACCAAACCGTACCCATCTCGATCCATATTCAACGGAAGGCACATGGCTATTACTTTTGCCGAGAGGTACAAAAAGAGATACATTGATTCGCTGAGTACTATCAAGGACTCGTCTTCATCAACAAATTGCTCCACGAATGCCACTGGACGGCCGACAGGAATCGTCCCAACAAGAACATTGTTTGGCAACGTCCAACCAATCAATCTTGCAGCCTCACTTAATCTTTGCGAATCCATTTTCGCCATATTGTCAAACGCGAATTCAGCAGAGACATGCTTTAGGTTCTCGTTAAGTAATGGCAAATACTTCTCAAAGTCAGGTTTTTTCCAGGAATGCTTGTATCTCGCCACAAGATCATTCGCCACTTGCTGTCTTTGAGGATACCTGATTAAATCGATAGCACGCAATTCGTCCAGCCGTTTCTTCGCAACACTCACTCTCCACTCCTTGTTTTCTAAAAACGTAATCCACACCGAAACCCATCTGTGGAGCACTGCCGGTTGAGCCAGCGCGAACATCAGTTCAGGGACTCTCGGCAGCCAAAGCGCAAACTCGTTCGGGAACTTTTCCCGGGAGTGCTCCCGAGACTAGCGATAAATTTGAGAAAACGCAATAATCGGTAGTCCAAGGAAATCATTGGATTCCAACTGGGAAAACCAAGGCGTTCCTTGCAAAAGATGCCGTTTTTGCATGGTCTAAACCCATTTTCATAAGCCGTGGGTCGATGGTTCGAGTCCACTCTTCGCTACTATAGGTCTATCAAGCGATTCGTTGGTACATCGCTGTACCTACTTTGCTCTACTTCGAAACGGCCATGTCGCGAATTCTCCTTCGCCAACTATCCATATCGCGACACATTTCTTCCAACACCCGGCGAGCTGGGCCACTCGCTTCGTTGATGCCTTGTTCCCAATCTTGAACGGTGGAAACCAGTCAGACACGACCGACAAAACAAGACCACAGCGCCAACGGAAGCAGAACTGTCACTTGCTTGCGCTGCGGGCTTGTAAGAAACCACTATTGCAGACGCTCGATCTGAAAAAATCACCGTACATTGTGTGTCATTGCTGACAGGGAATCAACCGACCTTGAAGTCGATTGCTGATATCACCGGCGGCAAGTATCTGAGCGCATCCAACGCACAAGAACTGGAATCGGCTTTCATTGAACTTGCTCGTTCGTTGCCAGTTGTACTAACTGAATAACCAAAGCCAACCGCATATGCATCGCAATCCCAAGAAAAATTTTCGTTCATTACGCAGCGGGACTACGTCCGTAGAGTTTGCGCTCGTTGCTCCGATTATCTTCATCATGTTCATCGGGGCCGTTGAATTGACTCGTCTCAATTTCTTACGCCACTCGGCCGCAAATGCTTGTTTCGAAGGAGCCCGCAAGGCAATTGTGCCGGGTGTCTCGGACGCTGATGCAAAAACGGCCGCATTGGATTTACTCAAGACGCTAGGAACGGCCAATGGAGCCGATGTCTCGGTGACGTCGAATGACTCTAAAGTTACAGTCCAGGTAACAATTCCCGTCAACAAGAACTCTTGGGGAATTGGCCGATTCGGTTCAGGGATGAATGTAACCAGCGGCTGCACACTTACTCGTGAAACTCTGTAGCGATTCTAGTGAAGCAAAGTCCTGCGAATGTTGTCACTATTATTCGCAACTTGTGCCGGATTCTTGTCTATTTCGGGCACCCCTACAACCGATACGCCTTAGTGCATCGTTAATGGACGAATCGCAGCAAAAAAACTATAAGAATTTTTCGATTTGTGTTCAAGAAATCGATCACCATCCTGCTTGGATTCACGTGGCTGTGTCTCCTGTGTGATCTGCCGCAGCTACCGGGGCAGGCCATATTGCCGCTTGCGCCCGCGCCTTTGTCGCCTCCAACGAGCTCCAGCGTAACTCTCATTGATGTACCAGCATTGATAGATGACTTGGAGCCCAGAAGCGTTGCGCCGCCCGAACTGCAGAGCAATCTATTGCCGCCTCCGGATGAATACCCGCCCGAGACCCCGCCATTCTTTCGGTCTCCTTTCAATGCACCGCTTGGATTCACTGGTCCGAGTTCGGTCGTGCCTGATGAATCGCAGCGTACAAGTCATTTCGTGCCAATCGAAGATCGATGGCGGATCGGCTCGCCAACCTGGGATCGGTACGGCAAGGGACATCCGATCGGTGACGACTATCCCTTTGTTCAAGGGGCTTGGTACGACCCATACAACCAAAACGTTCTCAAAGGGGACTATCCCATCGCCGGCCAAGATATCTTCTTAAAGCTCCAGTTTCGCCAACTCAACCTCTTCGAGTATCGCCAAACTCCCATCCCGACCACTCCGTTCGAAGCCACTCAAGACCCTTTCCAAAACGAATTCTTTGGCGATCCAAACCAGTTTCTCTTTACGCAATACAACTCGGCGGCCATCGATCTATTTAAGGGGGACGCCGGCTTCAAGCCCGTAGATTGGCGTTTTAGGGTAAACGCCGTCTTCAATCAAAACTACGTGAAGGTCCAGGAACTTGGGGTCGTTTCGCCAGACGTGCGAAAAGGTACGAACCGACACAAGACCGATTGGGCTCTTGAGGAGTGGTTTTACGAGTCCAAGATTGCGGACATGAGTCCCAACTACGACTTTCTGTCCGTTCGGCTGGGCTCTCAGCCCTTTGTCAGCGACTTCCGCGGATTTATTTTTGCCGATGTGAATCGTGCGGTACGTGTTTTTGGGAACCGACTCAGCAACCAAGATCAATACAACATCGTTTGGTTCGACCAAACGGAGAAAGAGTCCAACAGCCTGCTAAACACGTTTGACGACAGGCATCAAAACACGTTCATCATGAATTACTACCGTCAAGACTTCGTGTTCCCCGGGTACAACTCACAATTGAGCTTCCACTACAATCGAGACAAAGCCAGCACACTTTTTGACCGAAACGATTTTCTCGTTCGCCCGGACCCTGTCGGAGTATTTGCGCCTCACCAAGTCGACGCCTTTTATCTTGGATGGGCTGGCAACGGGCATATCAATCGATTCAACATAAGCCA
>JBEBHM010000308.1:0-9549 GCA_040080875.1 Pirellula sp. | reverse complement strand
GATAGATGGTAGTCAAACCTTAGGTTATGAAGTACTTGCTCGCAGCCGCATGTTTGGACTGGAATCCAGCGCTGCCCTGTTCGGAACGGCGGCTAAGCTGAATATGGAAGTCGAACTCAGCCAAATGTTGCGTTGGGAAGGCATACGCGAGGGCATGACTTTGCCGAATCGAACCAGAATATATGTGAATACGCATCCTCTGGAGTTAGGTCATGCGGCGCTCATTGAATCGATGGCACAAGTCAGGACCCTCACTTCGGAATTGCCGATTACACTAGAGATCCATGAATCCGCTATTACCAATTCGAACGAAATGTACGAACTGAGAAACAAGCTTCGCGATCTGGATATTCAAATTGCATACGACGACTTCGGGGCAGGCCAGAATCGCCTCTCAGAACTTTGTAATGCCGCTCCCGATGTACTCAAGTTTGATATGGGGTTGATTCGAGATATCGACAAGGCACCACCTGAGCGAATCAAGGTCTTGAGTTCTCTTGTAAAAATTGTGCTCGATCTCGGCGTTGAACCGTTGGCCGAAGGGATTGAAAACGAACGCGAAGCTGCGGTCTGTCAGCAGCTTGGATTTACTCTGGCGCAAGGGTTCCACTTCGGTCGCCCCGCGCCGCCGAACAAGTATCAAGGCGAATTGCGATAAGGTACTAGTTGGACGTAGTGGATCTTGTTAAAGATCCCTGAACCACAGGACCTTTAACAAGGTCCACTACCCAAAAATCTAATCTGGACGAAGTACTAGGAACTGGTGCGAAATCGCTGCGACCTGTACCTAGTAGATTACGAATTGTGAACGTCGGATTTATGAATTCCGATAAACGTCCGATGCGATTTGGTTCAAGTACCCTTGGTCGTCGTCATCCTCGTCATCCTCGTCATCCTCGTCGGACAATAGGTCGTCGAACACCATAGAAACTCGGAACGGATCCGAAGTCAAATCACTCGTAGACGGTACCGACGGAGAGGCTTCCCCCTCAGCGCTGCCGGTCGTCCGATCATTGAGATGATTGATAATCGCCAAGGCATCAAGCGGCGAGAGATAATTGTCACCATTGACATCCAAGAAATACTTTGCCGAACCACCCTCGCCGTTTGCAATTGCGCCCAATGAACCAGATGGGAGTAGACCTCCGCCCCCGGTGTTCATCGAATTAACGAGAATCAATACATCGATCGGAGAAACGAATCCATCGTTGTTCACATCGTATTGATTGGTCAGGTTGGTATTGCCTTCGCCGCCACTTGATCCGCCACCCCCAGCCGTGGAAATAATTCGAAGGGAATCCGCGACGTATCGAATTTGGCTGTTCATCAACGGTGTGGTGGGATCAAAAACCAAACTATCATGGAACGGTTTGATGTCGGCCGGGTCACCGATGAAGTTGGCGATGCCTGTGTTTCTGGCAGTCAAGGTGACGATAAATTGCAATTTTTCGCCGAGCCCAGTTGGGTTGGCCGTATCGCTCTGGACGGATCCGATTTCATTGATAACACCTGGAATTCGAATATCACCCGACTTGCCGTTGTTATAAGCGTTTGCGTAAACAACTTGGAAGAAAGGATCTGCAGCTTGGGTGTTTACGGATACAAGTCGTGTGTCATAGAGCACGTCTTGAAACGCTGCGAATACCCCAGGCCTAGAAGCTCCGGTTCGCAGATCTTCGACAAAACCTCTCAATTGGAATTGCTGTCCGACCACGATTTGGTCGATGGGCGTTCCTGACAAATCGGTGGCATCCAATCGCAATCGAATGGAATCATCTGTGAACCCCGCACCGACGTGAATCGTTACGGTGGCAGTTGAGACGAAGCCTCGTTCATCTGTAATCGTATACTTGAACTGGTCTAATCCCTCGAAGTTTGCGACGGACACGTACGTAATCGTATCGTCGGCAAAATTGTTGGGAGTGTTGTTGTTGTTAATCGACGTCTGGCCATTGGCCGGTTGCGTGATAGATGAAATGCGAATTGGCGGTTGTGTACCCGTAACGTCGTTGGTCAGAACGTCCACATTGAATGGGCTTCCCGATGTAATATTGAATCGACTGTCATCGACCGCAAATGGGAAATTAACTCCATTTGGGACAATTTCAATCGATGATCGCCCATAGCGAATCTGCTCAGTGGGTACTCGCGTGCTAGGTGTGTTATAAAACGTGACTTCCGAGCTTGGAAGATTGTCAGCCGGATCACCTACGAATTCGGCGATGCCTGCCGATGCAGCGGTAAACTCGAGGATTACAACCGGGAGTGGGTTGGGTTCACTGAAAGATGTCACGGACCCAATGAAAGCACCAAGTTCATTGATAATTCCAGGAGTGCTGGCCGAGCCTTCGATTCCCGTTCGATAGGGTGAAACGAACGTTGCTGCGAAATCGAGCGATCCGCCGCGAGGAGCATTGGGACTCACCAATCCCGTGCTGTAGAGCAGATCCAAATAGGCCGAGTAGATTCCAGGATCCGTTACGTTTCGCGGCGGTGTCTCGAGAGCGGCTTTTTCGGGTCGCAGGTCGTCAACCAACACAACGACCTTAAACGTATCACCTTGACGTACTTCGGTAATGGGTTCGTTGGCTGCATTGAGGAATCGGAAGCTGAATTCCACTTCGTCATCGGCGCGGTCACCTTGAACCGTATGGATGGTAATCTTGGCTTTAGAAGTCTTTCCCGTTGCGTCGGTTACAGTGTATTCAAACGTTTCAGTACCACCAAAGCCACGGGCTGGAGTATATCGAATACTTTGACCGCCCGAACCGATCGATGCAGTTCCGCCTTTATCGGGCGAGGTAATGCTGGAAACGATGAGAGCTCCCCCACGCCCCTCCACGTCGTTGGCCAACACGCTAAGCGGAAACCCGACGGAATTCATCGGGACGTCAAACGAATCGTCTACTGCGACAGGATCATTGAATTGGAGAGTAACGTTGACAAGTACTGTTGTCGTTTCTCGTCTACCAGATTGGCTAGTAGCGGTATAAGTAAACTCGTCACGACCAACGAAGCTCAGTGCAGGCGAGTAGGACAACGACTTCCCGTTTGCACCGATTAATATACGTCCGCCAGCCGAAGCAAGGCTGACGCTGGTTATCGTCCATGGATCGTTGGGCAATTGGAAATCATTCGCAAGTACGTCGAATGGATTCAATGTACTGTTTCGTGCGACCGTAAAAGTATCCGGCTGGAGCAATCGTCGCGGGCCATCGACGATATTAAATACGTAGTCCTCGACTTCGCCTGATTGCGATTTACCTGCAGGGCCCAAGTTCTGATCTTGCGAGAGCCTAAAGCGGGCAAAAGTCCTGCTAACTGCATTGCTTGGAGTGGTAAACGTAATGTTGTTTTGGCCGTTCACTGCCGGGACGTTGAGCGCGATTTGTTCACCTGGGTCGGACCAGTTTCCATTTCCATTAAAGTCGACCCAACCTTGGATGAAGGCAGTTGCCCCAGTGGAGTTGGTGACAGTTACTTGAATGATGTTCGAAGTATCACCGCGAACAATAGGAGCAATTACTACCACTCCGTCTTCGTCGTCGATAACTCCACCCGAGCTGTTCAATTGGCCAACGAGATCATCGCCATCTGCATTGGGCGTGGGGCGACCATCCCCGTCCGAATCCCAATTCGTTCCCAGACGCAAGCCTGGGGTTGCCCCGTGTGCAGCTCCGTTTGCTGCTCGCGTGGTAGGATACGGCGCGGGTGCATCACCGAAATCGGATGACTCAAGGTTTCCGAAATTGAATCCACGCAGTGGATTTGATCCGTCGTACGTAACAATGTGTTCAAAACTATTGGCTGCACCAGGGAATGTTTGGACGAATCCAGGCTCGATCACTTCGCGGATGGCGTATACACCAGGTCCGGGAGGGGTCAGCGAGAACGATCCATCAGCTTTGGTGAGGCTGGCAGGTTCAGCGAGATCCGGTCGGTCGTCTCCATCCAAATCCAGATAGATGTAGACTCCTACAAGTCCCGGTTCGCCTGCGTCCTTGATACCGTCTCCGTTGAGGTCATTCCACTTGAATCCAGTGGCGATATCCGATGGGATCACCGAACCGAAATTCACGGTTTGCGAAACGCCAGCAACCAACGTAATTGTTTTGACCAACTCGGTGCTTGTCGAAGCGATCCACGATGGCGGGCGAGTTACTCTCAAGTTATAGACGCCAGCACCTAGGGTAAGGTTATAGCGACCGTTCGCATCGGTTGTTGCACGAGGTTCGTTCAAGTCACGAACGCCGTTTCCATTGATGTCTGAGAAAACTTCCCAACCCACCAACCCGGCTTCGCCAGCGTCCTGGCGAGCGTTGCGGTTTTTGTCGTTATACGAGATGCCGGTGACCAATGTCCCGACTGTTCCCGTCGACATACCGAAGGCCAAAATATTGCCTGAATTGTTGATACCTCCACCGAAGCGAGTTTCGTTTGGATTGTAATCATCGTTGTCGAACCGCAGAAATTCGTCATCGGAATTTCCCAAGATTCCATCTCTCCCAGCCTGCGCAAGCGGATCATAGAAAGAATCCATAATCGTGTTCACTCGACTATTTGGATCTTGGTGCATCGATCCAAGATAGTGCCCCACTTCGTGAGCGATCACGACCGCTGTGAGTTCCGCAAAAATCGATGCGGCGCTGACGTTTCCTGCTCTCGGTACGCCGATGGCATCGAGTGCGTCCGCGCCTAAGATGTCAAGCATGACGAGCGCGCTTTCCTCGCGGTCAAAATTGCCGATGTCAATCGATTGAGCGATTCCCAACAATCCAGTGGCAGCCGGGATTCCAATCTGCGTCTGAGTTCCACCGATCAACACTCGAGACACGTTGGCTTGTCCCCACACATCAACGTGGTCAACGCTGTTGAGGATCTGAACATCGAAATCGCCAGGATGCCCCGTTTGGCCAAAGAAGCCATTCGTGGTGTACCCGGCCAATTCGAATCGCAACTTTTTCTCCACACGCGCAGAGATGTCTCGAGCCAGCGCGTCCCCATCCCTCGATGCATTCAAGCCTAGCGTAGGCAAGAAGTTGTAAAACGAAGGAACGCGGATCGTCTGCCCGGGTGTCGGCGCGGTTCCAAACAAGTTCAAACTCAAAATGTCGTTACGAATGAATGAACCGTCGAAATCCAGGAAGATTTTTTGCTTGGTCCCAACAGCTTCCCGTTCAATCGTCGGGCGGTAGACACGCAAATTCAACGTGTAGGAGCCCGTTGCGTCCCCAACACGCATCAAGTAGCGACCATCATGATCGATCACATACGAAAGCGTGGCCGCCCCCGTCGTGAATCGAGGAGACAAAGTAGTCGGTCGGCCTGCGATCGGCGGATAAAAAACTTGTTTCGAGTACAGCAGTTCCGTACCGCTTCCAGTCATCAATATCAAGCCAGGTTGAGTTCCCGAAGGGACTACAATGCGAGCGTCAAGGATGTCCCCTTTTCGAAGGTCGAACGAGAAATAGTCCTCGTCCAAAATCGTCTGCATTTGACCAGCAATATTGACGTTGGTCGTCTTGTCGTCGCTGGTTCCCAGCGGTAGAAAATTGGCTTGCGGCCGGACGCCGTTCGGCTCAATTTCTGACGCGTTGAATGGCGTGTTGTTTTCGCCGGATCCGGACCCCGAGGAATTACTTACTCCGTAGAGACGTTCCGTGATCATTTGCCCGGCATTCTCATACGCCGCTTGATCCACAAACATCATCGTCGCAAGCTGCGCTCTGACGGCTTCCGAAAAATCGTTGGCCATCATTTCGCGGCGTTCCAACGTCTCAAATACTCTGAGCCGCTTTGAGGCTTTGCGACTTGTGGTTTTTCTAGACATTTGAGACTTCGTTGAACCAAATGCAGGCATACGTGAATTCACCATGGGGTCCCCAAGTGACGGACAAACAGATAAGAAATTGGTGTTTCGGTTGTTCCAGCATGTCCCATCCGAAATTTGGGAAATAGACGAAACAATCGACTTTCCATCCTAGTTGGCAGCCAATCACTGTCAACAAACCGAATTAGGAGATAGGATGAAGTCTTGCTTTTCAAAGTTCCGAACCGACTGAATAATTCATTTTTCTGACATGATCCACCCATTGGGACTTGTCGGTCAAGTCGGCAAAATGAAAAGTACTAATGCCAACGGTGCGGGCTCGCATTGGCCGCCATTGTCTTGGGTGACAAACTTAACGTCCAAATGCTCTTACCGTGATACTCTTCTGATTATAGGGACGGCGGAGGGAGAAATCATTTCAATCGGCAAGCAAATTGAAAAAAGCGCCTCCCCGAAAGATCGGTTATCGCAACGAAATCGTACCACGCTTGTTCTTAAAAAAAAGGACTGGTCCGACCTACAAGCGTGGCTGGCAAGTTGCCTTTTTCATACGCTGTTGCTTATTACACTTGGATTCCTTTGGAAACCAGCCGTGCGGGGGACCGGAGGCGAGATCGACCGGCCCGTCGGAATTGTTGTAGGCCACGAGACCAGCATGGGGGATGATTTTTTTTTGGCGGGGGGGGGCAGTGATACTGAGGATCCGGCAACTGAGATGATGGGAGGCTTGGCCACCGCTCTTCGATCCAATGAAAGTGCTGGTCCTCCTCTATCGGTAGATTCCTTGATCTCCGAATTAATTGGATCGAACAACGGCGTTAGCAAGGAAGGGACAGCGGTTACAAAATCCGGGCTCTCCGGAGACGGCAATTCCATTGGCAGCGGAATAGGCAGCCAAGTCGGATCTGGGACGAAAACGAAAATGAGTTTTTTCGGCGTGGAGGGGACTGGCTCGTCGTTCGTATACGTGGTGGACCGTTCTGACTCGATGAACGCTTACGATTCAGCACCCTTAATTGCGGCCAAGCGTGAATTGAAAAAAAGCCTCGAGTCGTTCAAGGAATATCACCAGTTTCAAATCGTTTTTTATAACGATACTTTGCTTCCTCTGTCTCAGGAACGCAGGCTTCTTTTTGCAACGGATACAAACAAAGATAGTGCCAAGTTATTTCTTAATGCCGTTCGTGGCGATGGGGGAACGCAACATCTTGAAGCGATCAAATATGGACTCTCACTGGGGCCCGAAGTCTTGTTCTTCTTGACCGACGCAGAGGATCCCCGACTAACGGAATCACAACTGTTGGATATCCAGCGACGGGCAGAGCATGCCTTAACGACTCTCAACGCGATTCAATTTAATGTCGGCGCTGCAGTTGGGGACGGTGGATGGATTCGAAGGTTGGCGGAGATGAATCGCGGACATTACCTATATGTGGATGTGACAAGCCTGTCCGCGCGTCGCTGAAATGGCCTTCCCGTTGAACTCAATAGAATTGTTGAGTTACCGGTTTAATCACTATCTCAGGAACGTGAACTTTATGTGGGAGGCTCGCGAGACCGACGATAGCTTCGGCTATGTCCTCCGGGCTTAGAATGGATTGTCGATGTTGGTCCGAGACTGGCGTAGGACGTTGTTCCAAAATGGGCGTATCCACTTCGCCAGGGTAGACATTGGTGACGCGAATGCCCTCGGCGCCAACCTCGTTGGACACACATGTACCTAAAGCAGACATAGCAAATTTGCTTGCCGAATAGGCCACACCGCCAAGTGCAATGGCTCGCTTGCCGGCGATACTAGAAATATTGATAATCATCCCATTCTTGCGAACGCGCATTTGTGGCAAGACGCAGTGAATGCAGTTGTAAGCTCCCGTCGCATTAATCGCTATGATCTCGTCCCATTGTTCAGGGGCCATCGTGTTGATCGATCGATCGCGAATATTGATGCCCGCTCCATTAACCAAGATGTCGACTCTACCCATCGAGTCTGCTACCCATCGGAAGAACTGGTTCACGTTTTCTCGATCCGCGACATCAAGACTATGCCCGATGAGCGGATGGTGAGATGCCTGAATGGCCGAATCGATAGCGGATTGACGCCTCGATCCGATTGCGACTTTGGCACCGCTCTCGGCAAAACGTTTGGCTACAGCAAATCCGATACCTGTAGCGCCTCCGGTAACGACGACGTTGAATTCATTCAAAGCGAGTAGCTGAATCATGGAGGGTGTTTTTTCGTTTTGCTTCGTTTCGGCTCAGCATGCTGAAGAATTATGTTTTCATGTGCGATCTCAAGGACTGATTTAACGACCGCTTTCTTGACCAGCAACAAATTGAGGTAGGTGCATCCCTGCTTCCCCCACGTTCCGGCACAGGGCACAAATGTGTCCGGTGCCGTTTCCATAAAATGGCTTTGTTGATCAGGTGTTAGCTTGACCATTCCCCATTCCTTGTCGGGGACGCCCACGGTAGCGAAGATCCTACCATTTACGCGAAAGTCGACGTGGCCCTGATGGGATCCTTGGACCGCATCAGGCAACGACAAAGCTAATTTGCAAAAATCATTTGCGTTCACTAGTCAGCACGACGCGGTGAGCTTTTGGACAAGGAGTCGCGGATTTCTCGAAGCAACAAAACATCTTCTGGTGGTGCAGGAGGAGGGGCGGCAGCTTCTTGCTTTGCCATCTTGGCTTGGGCCGTGCTCATGAGCTTAATTACCAAGAACAAACAAAACGCCACCAAAATGAAATCGATGACGGTTTGCGTAAACGCCCCAATCTTGACGCCGTTAATGTTCCACAAATCCTTGACATCCACGTTTCCGAACAATGCGATGATGGGCATGAAAACATTTTCCACCAAGCTGTTCACGATTTTTCCGAACGCTCCTCCAATGATCACACCGACTGCCAAATCGATGACGTTGCCTCGCATCGCGAACGCTTTGAATTCCTGCAACAAACCCATGAACCTGCTCCTAAATTCGATCCTGTGGAAAGAGAATGTGAAATGACGCACATGTCACACCTTGATGGACGTGTCATAACCTCTTTTGACTTTTCCGACAAGCACAGAGCTAGCTTTGGATTCCATTTTTAAATCAAAGCTCGAAGAGCACGTTTTGCACTTGATACGGTCGGCAAAGATTTCGTATGCCATCCAGTTATGGATAACCGACCGTCTCGCACAATTGAATGCGTGTTTTGTTTCGCCATTGCGGTCGTGTACGCCATTTTGCACACCGGCACGACACAGGCCCAAACTTCGCCAGGCGAGATGCTTGCCGATTTTCAAAAAGCCAAGGAAGCGTACGCATCCAAAGAATTCAAACAATCCGCTGAACTATTTCGTTCGGTTTCCTCGCGCTGTGCAGGCTCCGAACTTTCTCTCCAGTGTGATTATCTTGCCGCGATTTCCGAATGGGCTCACAATCCGTCTGAGGAATCGATCGAAAAACTTGGTTTGTGGCTTCAGAACTTCGATCGATTCAAAACGGAAGCGACTGCGGCTGGCCGCATTTTTAATCGCAGGCTGCTTCAGTCGTGGGCGAGGAATTCGCAATTCTTGCAAGCTAAATGGGATCGGCAACGGAAACAGATCGAATCCGCAGAGTCTAGATTGCGTTCATTGTTGGATCCCGCTTTGGAGGTGGACGGGGCAACTACTAGGTTGCCCGACATTTGGCTTGAGCTGGGCTCTTTGCTGCTGGAGGATCGAAG
>JBEBHM010001042.1:0-2522 GCA_040080875.1 Pirellula sp. | reverse complement strand
CTCAAATGGGTCGCCGGATTTGTGAAGAACCGTCAATTCGATCTTCCCAATGTCACCGGAGTTCAAATCTTCAACGATACGAAGACGGGCATTCCACTGGCAATCATGGATTGCAGCTATTTGACGGGACTCAGAACGGCTGTGCCTATACAGCCGAAGCGTTGCATCTCGCGGATAAGTTTTTGGTCGACGACATTCCTTTGGCTAAGTACTTCGATGACATCGGTAGAGATAGATTGACGGAGGACGGACAGCCTGATCCCGAGTTTCCGGGCGGGATGCCTGATGTCTACGCAACTATTGGAGAGTTCGTGGCTGGAAAGAAGAAAGGGAGGGAGAGCGACCGAGAGAGAATCGTAGCGGTTCCCATCGGGATGTCGATCTGCGACATTGCCTTGGCTCAACTTAACTTTCGTACCGCACGAGAGCGGGGAGTCGGACAAGAGTTTCGATTGGCGTAAGAACATCGCTTGCTTCAATCGGAAGTTCGCGAAACAAGATCGTGTAGGAAAAGCGATGAGCAATCCAAGAAAGTTTCGTTATTGCGCTCGTTTGCTGGAGCGGTTCGGAATCATGCGAGCACCGGTCATCACCAATGATCAGGTCTTGGGCATTGTTAGCTTTCACGATCTAGTACTTCAAGGACTGATGGAACTCATCAAGGAACAGGGAGATGCTATATGGATCTGATCATCGCAGTTGCCATGGCGAGCTTTGCAGGTTCCTTCATATGTTCGCTTTGCGAAGCTTCGCTGTACGGCGTTACTCCGACTCAGGTCGAAGTGCTTCGTCGTCGACAAGTGCCGGGGAGTGAGAGGTTGGCCAGACTACGCAGGCGTATCGACGAACCGATCGCAGGAATTGCTGCTTTCAATTCGCTGGCACAAACGGTCGGTGCGGCTTGGACGGGAGCACTCGTTGGTGAGAGGTATGGTAACGCGTGGTTGGGTGCCATTTCCGCCGCGTTCGCACTGACGATGCTATTGCTAACTGAAATCGTTCCCAAGGGTATTGGGCTGGCTTGGGCCGGAACGTTAGCGCCCCGCTTGGCTTGGGTCATGCAAGGAATGGTGTGGCTCGTTTACCCCATCGCGGTTTTATGCCGCTGGCTAACGCGCGCGATTACTCACCGAGCGCCAAGCCAGCAACCGACCGAAGATGAGATTCTCGTCATGGCGGATATGGCCGCGCAAGGAGGGACGATCCTACCAGATGAACTGCGGTGGGTTGAGAATGTACTGCACCTGAACAACGTTACTGTGAATCAATTGATGACTCCACGCCAAGTGGTGTTTTCCTTGGCAGCCAACCTTTCGTTGAATTCTGCAGAGCTTCACGTCGAACGGCTGGTTCACAGTCGTATTCCGGTTACGGAGGACGGAGATTTGAATCGCGTGATCGGCGTCGTCCAAAGACGCACGGTGTTGGATCACCTTATTCGCAACGATTGTGACAAGACGATTCGCGACTTGATGCGGCCGACTTTGTTTGTCCCGGAGACCTGGGGCGGCCACCAGTTGTTAGATCGCTTAATGGCCGAACGACAACATCTCGCGGTTGTCCATGACGCGAGCCGGCATGTCGTCGGTGTCGTTACGCTCGAAGACGTCCTCGAGTATCTCTTAGGTAAGCCGATTGTAGGCGAACATGATACTCACCCCGAAATGCAACGAATGGCCCGCGAGCGGTCACGATTCCGTCCCCCTCCACCCGAAACATCTTCGGAACAATAGAAAGCGAAACAAGCGTGGAACTCGCGATTCATTTTCCGATCTTTCTATTAGGACTGGTCGTCCTCACTTTCGGTGCGCATTCTTTCGTTCATGGGGCGGTAAATCTGGCCATGGCGCTGCGAATTAGCCAGTTGATCATCGGTCTCACCGTCGTTGCCTTTGGGACATCGGCGCCGGAACTCTTTCTTGACGTGACAGCGGCAACTCGCGGAGCCGTCGACCTAGCGTTTGGAGACTTAGTGGGAAGTAACATCGCCAATATTGGTTTGATTTTGGCTGTCGCCGCATTGTCTCGCCCGCTCGTTCTCCAAATGCGACTGTTACGGGTTGAGCTTCCGTTAGTGGTCGGCATTTCGGCGGGACTGTGGTGGATGGCGTCAGACGGCGAAGTCGGGCGTATCGATGGAATCTTCATGCTCACGGCTTTTACCGGTTTTCTCTTGCTCATGATCCGATCGGCGAGAAGCGAGAGTCGTAAAGTCAAGCATGAAATCGCACGCATGGCCGTTGAGGGAGAAGCTTGGCCAAGGAGCACGCTCTACTTTGTGGGTGGCTTGATCGCTTTGATCGGTGGTGCCCAACTTATGGTCCTGTCGGCAACGGCATTGGCTCATTCCTTAGGGGTAAGCGACTTGGTGATCGGACTCACGATCGTGGCGATCGGTACCTCTTTGCCGGAACTCGCAACATCCGTCATGGCGACCGTTCGCAATCAGGCCGAGATCTCAGTGGGAAATGTCTTGGGTTCCAACGTCTTCAACATCCTCTTTGTGATGGGGGGCTGCGCAT